>CALZEK010000006.1 GCA_945639745.1 uncultured Bacillaceae bacterium | reverse complement strand
AAGGATGTAAAGCGCATGAATTTTTTATTAGAACGAAGTAAATTATTTATCTTTTTAATTTTTATACTTATGTTAGTAGGTTCATATACATTTTTGACTTTACCAAAACGGGAAATTCCAGAAACTCCTGTTGATTTGGTTATGATATCTACTATTTTACCAGGAGCTGAACCTGCCGAAGTCGAACGTACAATGACTAATCCTTTAGAACGTGCTGTTAAAAAAGTAAATGGTATTGATACAATGGAATCTGTTTCATCAAATTCAGCATCAATTATTACGCTTTCTTTAAAAGACGGTATTGACAGTGAACAGACGATTAATAAATTACAACAAGAAGTCCAACGTACTGCAAGTGCCTTACCTGAGAATGCACAAACACCTGAAGTGGAAAAATTGGATTTAGCATTTCCACTTGTTTCATACATGTTTACTGGAGATGAAAAAGAACTTGCTAATCTAGAAGCATCTTTTACCAATTTATCTGATGATATTCAATCTATCGATGGTATCGCTGGAACAACAGTTAAAGGTTTTCCCGAAAAACAAATCATGATTACACTCGATCCTGAAAAGCTAGCCGATAATCAACTCCAAGCAAATGATGTTTTAACTTCTTTACAACAAGCTAATCAGCCTATTTCACTAGGAACTCATAATGATGGAAAAGAGCGCCTTGTTCTCTCAGTTAAGCAAAACGAAGGAATCGAGAAATTAAAGCAACTTCAAATAGGCCAGTCCGCTATACCATTAGCTGAATTAGCTGATATTAATGAAGTTGCTAAAGACGCCAAAGACATTGTTACTTTTGATGATCAAGCAGCTATTTCTTATACTATTTTCCTCCAAACTGAGCAGGACATTCCATCTATGGATAATAAAATTGATAAAAAAATGGAGACTTTTATTGATGAATTACCTAATAACGTCACAGCTCACACATATGAGTCCCAAGCTGATAATGTCAATTCGATTTTTGATAGTTTATACGTCTCACTTCTAATTGCTGTTATTGCTGTCTTAATTGTCACAACTGCTGGCTTAACACTATTCGGTTCATTTGTTGTAGCCTTAACAGTACTTGCGTCTGTCCTGATTGGTCTTATACCAATCCCTTACATGGGAGTTGATTTAAACTTAATTTCAGTTATTGGACTTATTATTGCAATTGGTATTCTCGTTGATGATAGTATTGTTGTAAATGATAACATTCAGCGACGTTATAAATTAGGAGATTCTGCAATGAATGGAGCGATTAATGGAGTAAAAGAAGTATACACTTCAATTATTTCTTCTAGTCTAGCCATTGTTGTTACTTTTTCTCCTTTATTACTTTTATCTGGTGGTAATGGGGCATTTATTAAAGCTCTTCCAAGCATCTTAATTACAACGATTATCGCTTCAACGATACTTTCGGTTACATTAGTACCAATGCTGCAATATATTAAAACAAAGCGCTACAATAAACAAATCTCAAACACACCAGGGTTTTTAGGTAAACCTTTAGAAAAAATAGCAGTATTTTATTCCGAAGCTGTCTTACGCAAAGTACTAAAAAGACCAATCCTTGTAGGTATTAGTGGTTTAATTATCGCAACAGGATTACTATTACTTGCTCTTTTAACACCTTTTGAATTTTTCCCTGATGCTGATAAAGAAGAAGTAACAATGGACGTTAGACTCTCTGTTGGTACACCAGTTGAAGAGACTAATACTATCATTCAAAATATTGTTGATGAAGTTTCTTATGAAGATGAGAATGTAAAAGAAACCTCTATCTTCACAGGCGATGGTTTACCTAATTTATTTACGGCTTCAATGGATAATACAGGTGAGAATACAGGACAGGCTGTGTTTAGAGTTGACCGTGAAAAAATAAGTGCTCCTGATTTTATTGATAAGTGGGCTTTTGAATTACGCACACGATATCCTGATGCTGAAATATTTCTTGATACAATTGTTCAAGGTCCACCTGTTGGTGCGCCAGTAACTGTAACTATAGTTGGTGAGGATATTGATAAACTTTCAAAGATACGTGATGGCTTAAAAGAAAAAATGCTTGAAAAAGGTGCCAATATTGTGACTGATAATTTAAACAAACCAGTCCCAGCAATTCAATATACACCCGATTCACAAGCTCTTGAGGATAATAACATCTCGTTAAACATCGTTACTAATCAACTACAATTACTCACTCAAGGTGTGCCTTTATTTGATATTTATGAAGATGATATCTCTAAACAAGTCGTTTTAAAAGAAGCTGGCATAATAGAGGGTGAGGAAATTGATCTTTCACAAATTACGATTCCTTCATTAACAACCGAAGGTCCACCAACATTAGTTTCATTAGATCAGCTTATAACACCTGAAAAGAGTTCACTTATCGCTCAAATTCCCCACGAACAAGGAAAACGAGCAATTACATTAAAAGCATTTGGTGATACAGAGAATTTTAAAGCCGATATGATAGAGATAGCCGACAAAGAAAAAAATGATTTGCCAGGAGATTATACGATTTCGACTGGCGGAGAGGATTCTGATCAACAAGATTTCTTTGCAGAAATAGGTGTTTTATTCCTGATTGTCTTACTACTTGTTTACTTAGTTATAGCATTTCAATTTAAATCCTTTAGCTTACCATTCCTTGTCTTATTCGCTGTATACCTAGGTATTTCTGGAGCAATTTTAGGACTCTTTATTACACAAACGCCTTTAAGTTTCCTTGGCGTTATGGGAATTGTTTCATTAACAGGTATTGTTGTCCGTAATGCTGTTGTCTTAATTGATTTTGTTGAAGTGCGTCGTATTGAAGGTAGTTTAAATATTATTGAAGCAATTGTTGAATCGGGTTATGCTCGGATTAAACCAATCTTGCTAACTTCATTAACATCAATTGTAGCCTTAATTCCAGTGGCTGTTTCAGGCGATCCTTTATTTGAAGCTCTTTCAATTACAATTATTGCTGGTCTTGCATTTTCAAGCTTATTTACACTCGTTATGATTCCGTCACTTTACCTTATACATTACAAACTAATTAGAGGTAGAAGTAAACGCTCATAAAAAATTATAAATGACTGGCAAATACCATACAGAAATAAATGTTTATCTGCACATAGTCAATTTATTTCTATAAGTGATACAGCTAATTTTGCTTACTCACTGTTATTTACCGATAAATTCATTAAGAAGCTTATTGGCATTGTATCTTAAAAAAAGGAATCAAAGAGCAAATGCTCTTTGATTCCTTTTAATTTTATAAACTTAAATACCAAGAAGCAATACTGAAATAAATAAGAACACCTACGATATCAGCAATTGATGTAATTAATGGGCCACTTGCTGTTGCTGGATCTAATTTTAATTTATCAAAAACAAAAGGCAACGACATACCGATCAAACTTCCAATTATAACAATGATTGTCATTGTTAACGCAACAACCACCGCTATATCAAGTCCGCCGCGAATAATGCCCATAACTGAAACTGCCGCAGCCATTGTAAAGCCCATTAAAGCTGAAACAGAGATTTCTTTAGTAAACATTTTAAACCAATCTTTAATTTTTACATCACCAATTGTCATTGCTCGAATAACAAGTGTTGCCGATTGCGACCCTGCATTTCCACCACTATCAATTAATAACGGAAGAAAAAATACAAGTGCAACATTTGATGCAATTATATCTTCAAAATAAGCAATTCCTGCACCTGAAAAAATATTCATAAATACTAACACTACCAACCAAACAATTCTTTTTCGATATAATAGCCCAATTGATGCATTCATTAAACCCATCTCCGAAAAGTCAGCTGGCGTTGTACCCATTGATGCCATTTTATGAAAATCTTCTGTCGCTTCTAATTGCATAACATCTAAAATATCTTCAACATGAATAACACCTAGTATTTGTTTATCTTCATTTGTAACAGGCATCGAAACAAGATCAGTATCACGGAACACAGATGCCACTTCTTCTTGATCTTCATCGACTGGAATCGTTACAATATTTTCAACCATAACATCAGCAATTTTAGCTTCTCCATCTGCTGCAAGTAATTCCCTAATTGTTAAAACGCCAACTAATTCTTTAAAGTCATCGACTATATACATATAATAAATATTGTGTTTATCTTTTACATTTTCTCTTAATATTACTACAGCCTCTTCTATTGTAACGTCTTTTGTAACAGAAACATATTCATCTTTCATCAATGATCCAGCTGTTTCTATTTTGAAATCTTGTTTTTTATTCAATGTCATTTACCTCCTTTAATCTCAATTTAAGTCTTTATAAAAAAACAAAACACCTTTCAATCAAGAAAGGTGTTTTTATCACAATGGTTTATCTATGAATGATTAATCATCCTCCACTGTAGAGTTTTAGCACTATATGGCTTGGTTTAAGATGACTTACCAGCTACATTAAAACAAGCCTTGATCCGACTAATTTTGTTGACCCATTGGTGTCTCTCGACGTTTCTGGGTAGTAGTTTATTTCCATATAGGAGCCTCACCTAACGAGGAATGCTTATTATATTTTTAAACATAACTTTAAATATATCAACGACTTATTTTTTTGTCAAATTAAAATTATCTTTTTGTGAATCTATTTACAAATATCTTTATATGTAATACACTATATTTATCGATAAGTTGCACTAGGCAAACTTTTTCGAGTGAGACTAACTTAATTTTAAATTATAACTTATATAGAGAAGGTGAAAGCAATGACAGGAACTGTCAGCGTTAAGAATTTGCACGTTTCATATCATGGAAAAGAAGTTGTGAAAAACATCTCATTTGAATTTAATTCACACAAATTAATTGGAATTATTGGTCCTAATGGCGCTGGTAAGTCTACTTTAATGAAAGCTGTACTTAATCTCATCCCTAAAGATAAAGGAAAAATTTCTTTTGCTGGAGATAGTGTAGAGCAAGTTAGAAAAAACATTGCTTATGTTCCTCAAAGAAGTGATATTGATTGGGATTTTCCAATTACAGTAATTGACACAGTATTAATTGGTAGATATCCTAAACTAGGTTTATTTAGACGTCCTAAAAAATCTGATAAAGCATTTGCTTATAAATGTTTAAAACAAGTAAATATGGAGGAATTTGCTGATAGACAAATCGCTGAACTTTCAGGCGGCCAACAACAACGTGTATTTTTAGCACGAGCACTCGCTCAAGAGGCCGAATATTTCTTTTTAGATGAGCCTTTTGTAGGAATAGATGTGGCTAGTGAAAAAACAATTATTTCTATTTTAAAAAAATTACGTGATAGTGGAAAAACTGTATTTGTTGTCCACCATGACTTAACAAAGGTTGTTAGTTATTTTGATGAATTAATTTTAATTAACAAACAATTAATTGGGGCAGGTCCCACTCAAGAAGTTATCAAACCTGAAGTGATGAATAAAGCCTATAATATAGACTTTGATTTACTCAACCAAATGGGGGTTGGCGTTTAAATGGAATTTATTAATGATTTAATGCAATATGAATTTTTACAAAAAGCCTTTTTTACTTCGATTATGGTTGGAATTATTTCTGGTGTCATCGGCAGTTTTATTATTCTTCGTGGAATGGCTTTAATGGGAGATGCCATTTCTCATGCCGTCCTTCCTGGTGTAGCTATCTCATTTATGTTAGGAATTAATTATTTTTATGGTGCTGTACTCATGGGTGTTTTAGCTGCTGTTGCTATTGGAGTCGTCACACAACATAGTCGGATTAAAAATGATTCTTCAATTGGGATTGTTTTTACAGCTTTTTTTGCACTAGGTATTATTTTTATTTCCAAAGCGCAAACAGCAACCGACTTAACACAAATTTTATTTGGTAACGTTTTATCTGTACGTACATCAGATATGTGGATTACACTTGTTATTGGTGGAATTGTTCTTCTAACTGTTGTTCTTTTTTATAAAGAATTACTCGTGAGTAGCTTTGATGAAACTATGGCACAAGCTTACGGCTTACCTACAAGGGCTATTCATTATTTAGTTATGGTTCTACTTACTTTAGTGACTGTTGCATCATTACAAACTGTTGGGGTTGTATTAGTAGTTGCAATGTTAATCACACCCGCTTCTACTGCTTATCTTTTAACAAATAAATTATGGATTATGATTTTATTATCCGCATTAATTGGTGCTTTCTCATCCGTAGTTGGATTATATTTCAGTTTTGTTTATAACCTTTCTTCAGGTGCTGTTATTGTACTAGTGGCAACATTTTTATTTGTTTTAGCATTTATATTTGCACCCAAACAAGGCGTGTTGTGGCGTTCAATCCGAGCAAGGAAATCAAAGTCAGCAGCTTAAAATTTTAATATTTATGCTTTTGTGCATTTATATAATATAGATTAAAATTCAAAGGAGTGATTTATATTTATGAGAAATTTCATTAAACTTATAACTGTTGCATTTCTAGCAGTTATTGTACTTGCAGCTTGTGGGGGTAATGACACAAGTTCCAACGAAAAAGAGATCAATAACGACGAGAAATTAAAGGTCATTACTACATTTACCTTACTAGAGGATATTGTAAAACAAATAGGTGGCGAATATGTGGAAACTTATAATTTAGTTCCAGTTGGAACGGATCCACATGAGTATGAACCCCTTCCTCAGGATATTAAAGAAACTGAAGATGCAGATGTATTATTCTTTAATGGTTTGAATCTTGAAGGTGGAGATGGCGGTTGGTTTACAAAATTAACTGAATCAACTGGACAAGATGACGCAATAATATATGAGGTATCAGCTGGTGTTGAACCGATGTATCTAAGTTCAGAAGATGGCACTGAAGAAGAGGTAAATCCGCATTCATTCCTTGATCCTAACGTCGGTATGATTATGGCTGACAATATTAAAGAAGCTTTAATTGAAGTGTCACCTGAAAACAAAGAAGAAATTGAAGAAAATGCTCAAGCTTATCAAACTACTTTAGAAGAAATGGACGAACAATATAAAACTCGATTTGCTGAAATTCCAAAAGAAGATCATATTTTAGTTACGAGTGAACGTGCATATCAGTATATGGCTGATCGTTATGATTTAAAAGAAGGCTTTATTTGGGAAGTTGACACAGAAGAAAATGGTTCTCCTGAACAAATTACTACTTTAGTTGAATTTATTAAAGAAGAAAATCCGCCTGTTTTATTCGTTGAATCAAATGTTGATTCACGTCCAATGGAAACTGTCTCTAATGAGAGTGGTGTAGATATTTTCGAAGATAAACTTTATTCAGATGAGATTGGGGCTCTTGGTGAAGAAGCTGATACGTATATTAAGTACCTGCAATATAATATCGATAAGATTCACGCAGGGCTAACAAGATAATTAATAAAAAAAGAAGTCACAATTAATTGTGACTTCTTTTTTGTTTTAGTCTTCAAATGCATCTGTTACTGCACCAATTGAAGCACACGAAACAAGTCTCGCATATTTACCCATTACACCTTTTGAATATAGTGGTGGTGCTACCCAGTCTTTACGACGACGCTCTAACTCTTCATCTGAAACATCCATAAATATTTCTTGTTTATGACCATCAATTGTTACCATATCACCATCTTCTAATAGTCCGATTGGTCCACCTGATTGTGCTTCTGGTGAGATATGACCAACTACTAAACCATGCGTTCCACCTGAAAAGCGTCCATCTGTTAATAATGCAACTTTTTCTCCAAGACCCTTTCCTACTAGAATTCCTGAGATTGATAACATCTCTGGCATTCCTGGTCCACCTTTAGGACCAACATAACGAATAACTAAAACATCGCCCTCTTTTATCTTATCATCTATTACAGCTTGCGTTGCTTCTTCCTCTGTATTAAATACTCGCGCAGGTCCTGTGTGACGATTCACTTTAACCCCTGACACTTTAGCTACCGCTCCTGTTGGTGATAAGTTACCCTTCAAAACAATAAGCGGTCCATCAGGACGTTTAGGATTTTTAAGTTCAGTAATCACTTTTTGACCAATATCTAATTCTGGATAATCTGCTAAGTTTTCTGCAATTGTTTTACCAGTAACAGTTAAACAATCGCCATGAAGTAAGTCTGCTTCTAGTAGCATCTTCATAACACCTGGTATCCCACCCACATTATATAAATCTTCCATGACATATTGACCACTAGGCTTTAAATCAGCAATGTGTGGAACGCGTTTTTGAATACGTGTAAAATCATCCATTGTTAAATCAACATCAGCAGCGTGTGCGATTGCAAGCAAATGTAGTACTGCGTTTGTTGAACCACCAAGTGCCATAACAACTGTAATCGCATTTTCAAATGCTTTCTTTGTCATAATGTCTTTTGGATAAATACCTTTTTCAAGTAAATTGTAAACTGCTTTACCTGCATCTTTACAATCGGCTTTTTTATCTTGAGATTCAGCTGGATTAGATGCAGTACTTGGTAAGCTCATTCCCATCGCTTCAATAGCTGAAGCCATTGTATTCGCTGTATACATACCACCACAAGATCCAGCTCCTGGACAAGCTCCACATTCAATTTCTTTTAATTCACTTTCAGTAATATCACCTTTGTTAAGTTTTCCAACACCTTCAAAGACTGATACTAAATCGATATCTTTTCCATTTAATTTTCCTGGTGAAATCGTTCCACCATAAACAAAAATTCCAGGCACTTCTGACCTTGCAATTGCAATCATACAACCTGGCATATTTTTATCACAACCACCGATTGTGACAACAGCATCCATACTCTCTGCTCCAACAACTGTTTCAATTGAGTCAGCAATAACTTCTCGACTCGATAAAGAAAACTTCATACCTTCTGTTCCCATTGAAATACCGTCAGACACAGTAATTGTATTAAATATCATTGGCACTCCACCTGCTTGGCGAGCCCCATCACGTGACGCTAAGGCAAGACCATCTATATGTATATTACAAGGTGTTACTTGACTCCATGTACTGGCAATACCAATAATAGGCTTTTTAAAATCTTCATCTGTCATTCCAACTGCACGTAACATCGCACGGTTAGGTGACTTTCTTGTTCCATCAAAAACATTACTTTTTATTCGTAAATCTTTTGTCATTTTTATACACCATCCTTAATGTTTATTATATTGTTATTTTTCTAATAATTCAATCTTTTCATTAGATAATCAATTCAATTTATTATATATTGAGTTTATCACATCATATAACTAGTTTAATTCAATCAATTATCAGAAAAATTAGTTATATTTGACCACAAATGTATTTTTTCAGTTATAATGAAAGTAATCATTATACATATTATTATTAAGGGAGATATCATCATGAGAGACCAAAATATTCGCATTGAAAAAGCAACAACTTTAAAAGAAAAACCCGATCCAACTACATTAGAGTTTGGAACATTATTTACCGACCACATGTTCATTTTAGATTATACGGAAGAATTAGGTTGGCATGATGGTCGGATAGTACCTTATGGTCCAATTGAATTAGACCCTTCTGCAACTTCTCTTCATTACGGACAAACTGTTTTTGAAGGTTTAAAAGCATATGTAACTAAAGACGATGAAGTTCAATTATTTAGACCTGACCAAAATGTTGCTCGTTTAAATCGTTCGAGCGAAAGACTTCGCATTCCTGATTTAGATGTTGATTACTCTACAAAAGCAATTAAAGAACTTGTGAGGATTGACAAAGATTGGGTTCCAAAAGAAAAAGGAACTTCTTTATATATTCGTCCGTTTATTATTGCAACAGAAGCACATTTGGGTGTATCACCTTCTAAAAATTATAAATTTATCGTTATTTTATCTCCTGTAGGTGCTTATTATAAAGAAGGTATAAACCCTGTAAAAATTGCAGTAGAAAATGAGTATGTTCGGGCAGTCGAAGGTGGTACAGGTGAAGCTAAAACAGGTGGTAACTATGCCGCTAGTTTAGTTGCAACTGAGATTGTTTCTAAGAAAGGATTTGCTCAAGTACTTTGGTTAGATGGTGTTGAGAAAAAATATATTGAAGAAGTCGGTAGTATGAACGTATTCTTTAAAATTAATGGTGAAATTATCACACCTGATTTACATGGCAGTATTCTACCAGGGATTACAAGAGACTCTGTCATTAAAATGTTAGAACATTGGGATCTTCCTGTTATAGAACGCCGTATTTCAATGCAAGAAGTTTATGATGCTCATCAAAATGGAACATTAGAAGAAGCATTTGGTACAGGAACTGCAGCTGTTATTTCACCAATTGGACAACTCACTTGGAATAACGAAGATATGATCATTAATAATGGTCAAACAGGCAAAATTGCCAAAAAACTCTATGATTCTCTAACTGGAATTCAATATGGCGAGATTGAAGATATATTTAATTGGACTGTCAAAATAGATTAATAAAAAAAGACTGAAATAAAATTTCAGTCTTTTTTTATTTACATTAAAGTTGCTAATACAGCTTTTTGTACGTGCAATCTATTTTCCGCTTGATCGAAGACGACAGAATTTTCCCCATCGATTACTTCTTCTGCTACTTCTTCACCACGTATGGCTGGTAAACAGTGCATAAAAATATAATCATCTTTCGCATGTTTTACTAATGCTTCATTTACTTGATATCCTTCAAATTCTTTTAATCTACTTTCTTTATCTCCTTGCCAACCCATACTTGTCCATACATCTGTATAGATAATATCAGCATCTTTTACAGCTTCCAGAGGGTCATTTGTTTCTATAACTTTTGCACCAGATTCTTTTGCTCTTAACTGTGCTTTTTCAATAACTGTTGATTTTATTTCATTGTTTTTCGGAACGGCGACATGACAATCAATTCCCATGATAGCACAACCCATAATTAATGATTGCGAAACATTATTTCCATCACCTACATAAGCTAGTTTTAAATTATCAAACTTTCCTTTATGCTCATAAATTGTTAAAAGGTCTGCTAATACCTGACATGGGTGTGAATCATCTGTCAAGCCATTAATAATTGGAATTGATGCATTCTCTGCTAACTCTTCAACTATCTCATGACCAAAAGTTCTAATCATAATTCCATCTACATACCTTGATAAGACTTTTGCTGTATCTGAAATAGCTTCATCTAAATGAATGTCTTCTTTACTTAAAAACATACCATGTCCACCAAGCTGAAACATGCCTGTTTCGAATGACACACGCGTACGAGTAGATGATTTCTCAAAAATCATCGCTAATGTTTTTCCTTTTAATAATTCATGAGGTACGTTATCTTCTTGCATTTGTTTTAATTCACTTGCATAATTTAATAAATTAGTTAAATCTTCTTGTGTATAATCGCTTATTTGTAAAAAGTTTTTACCTTCAAATTTTTCTTTTAATTTTAAGCCTAATTGTGAGTAACTCATATAAGAATGCCTTCTTTCTTTTTATCTTTATTTATTTCATCTATTGATAAAATATCTTTTATCGTCATTTCCATGTGTGCTAAAGCTTCAAGTGTTTCTTGCGCAGATATAATCATAAGATTATATATTAATCCCTGCTCTCTTTCCGCACTATTTTCTTTGTCACTATAGATAGCAAAAGCTTTAGTACGCTTACACCATTGGGCTATATTTTTTACTTCTGATTCATAAATAAGCTCGATATTCAATAACTCAAATAATTCATGATAGTCACTAAAATAATTATACTCTTTGGCGATATATATTTCTTTTTTAGTTTGTTTAAATTGTTTACTGATTGGTTCATTCCAAACAAATGCCTTCTTTAAACAAACTTCATAATCAGAGTCAGTAGCAATAAGTTCACCTGTTGATTTCATTTCAGGTACTAGTTTCGGATCGACTCCTGGTAATTTATGTGTTGAAAAGACCGGTGCTTTTATGGTATAAAACGACTTTTCATCCATTAAATTAATTTGCGAGCTACAATCCGATAACGGCTTACCCAAAATTAACTGTACTGCTAACCCTACCATATTCACTTGAGTGATTTTACTCATTACAGGCACGGTTCTAGATGCACGTGGATTAACTTCTAAAACATAAAGTTCACCCTTGTAATTAACAAATTGAATATTAAAAAGACCTTTAAATTGTGCGCCTATTGCAATTTTTTTAGCATAAGCGACAACTTTTGCTTTTATTTCACTTGATAAATTCACTGGTGGTGTCACAGCCATACTATCACCTGAATGCACACCTGCTAATTCTAAATGTTCAAATATACCGGGTATTAATATCTTATTATTATCAGTTAATACATCAACTTCTATTTCTTGTCCTGGATAATACGCATCAATTAAGATTGGAAATATATTTGTATCTTTAATTTGAATTAAATAGTCACTTAAATCTTGTTCGTTTCTTAAAACAATCATCCCTTGACCACCAATAACAAAAGATGGTCTTAATAAGACAGGATAGCCAAATTGAGTCACTTTCGCTTTCAAATCCTTACGTGAATAGACTGTTTGACCAGGTATATGCGGTAAATCAATATCTTTCATAAATTGATAGAATAAATCTCTATCTTCTAATTGATTAATCGCTTCGTTAGATGTACCGATAAGATTAATTCCTGCCGCTTCAAGTCCTGATGCAAGATTAATCGATGTTTGACCTCCAAATTGAATAAACACATTTTCAATTTGTTCGATTTCAATAATATTTAAAATATCCTCTACAGTAATGGGTTCAAAATAAAGTTTATCGGCTATTTCAAAATCTGTACTGACTGTGGAAGGATTATTATTAACCAAGACTGTTTCATAGTTATTTTTTTGTAGCTCTAAAATACTTTGCACTGAACAATAATCAAATTCTACTCCTTGACCGATTCTTATCGGTCCTGAACCAATAATTAATACTTTATTTTTATGAGTTATCATATCTTTTTTTGGTTTATTATTCCACATTGTATAATAACAAGCTACTAATTCAGCCTTCTCAGTTACAGCATCTATTTGCTTAATTTCAGGGTAAATATTAAATGCTGTTCTTAAGTCTTTAATTTCTGTTAGATTACTCTTTAAGTTATTTGCAATCGATTGATCAGTAAAACCTGCTTGTTTATATTTTAATAAATTTTCTTTTGATAGATTTTTAATATCAGTAGTTAGCATTTCTTTATTCAATTGAACAAGTTCTGCTATTTCTGTTAAATAATAATGATTAATCTGCGTTAAATCATGAATTTCATCAATGCTAATTTGACGATCAAATGCTTCAAATAACGCAAAAAAACGACGGTCATCAGCTGTACTTATTAATTTTTTAAGTTCTGCGTTTGAAAACTTTTTTAATTCTTCCATAAATAAATTATCAATATTTAATTCTAACGATCTAATTCCTTTTTGGATTGCCCCTTTTAAATTATTACCAACAGCCATAACCTCTCCCGTAGCTTTCATTTGTGTTCCTAATAAGCGATTAGCATTTTTAAATTTATCAAACGGGAAACGAGGGAATTTAACTATTGTATAGTTTAAGTCAGGTTCATATGTTGCAAGCGACTCCCCAGTACGCTGATCGATTATTTCATCTAAATTAAAACCTATACTTAACTTGGTAGCAATTTTAGCAATTGGATAGCCTGTTGCCTTTGATGCTAACGCGCTTGAACGACTTACACGTGGATTTATTTCGATAACAAAATAATCATTAGTATTAGGATTTATCGCAAGTTGAACATTACACGCGCCAACGATTCCTACTTCACTAACTATTTTTTTAGATGCTTTTTTTAACATTGTAAGTTCATCGTCACTAAGTGTTTGGACAGGTGAAACTACAACTGAATCACCTGTATGAATACCGACAGGATCAATATTTTCCATATGACAAACAATCACACAATTATCTTTATTATCGCGAATAACTTCCATTTCGATTTCTTTCCAACCTGCTATACTCTTCTCAATTAAACATTGGTTAATCGGGCTTGCTCTCAGACCACTTGTCACAAGTTCATCAAATTCAGAGTCGTTAGTTGCAATACCTCCACCAGATCCTCCTAATGTATATGCTGGTCGAATAATAATCGGAAAACTAACTCTTTCATTAAATTGTTTTGCTTCTGTTAAATTTGCAACAATATCACTTTCAGGAATTGGCTCAGCAATTTCATTCATCAATTGCTTAAATTTATCTCGATCTTCACCTCGCATAATTGAATCAATCGGCGTACCTAAAACTGTTAAATTATACTTGTCAATTATCCCCTTATCCGATAGATCAAATGCCAAATTTAAACCAGTCTGACCACTGACTGTAGCAAGTAAGCCATCTGGTTTTTCTTTTTTAATTATTTGTTCAATACTCTCGATTGTTAAAGGTTCAAAATAAACTACATCTGCAATGTTTTCATCTGTCATTATTGTAGCTGGATTGTTATTAATTAAAATTACTTTACTACCAGCTTCTTTTAAAGTTAGACATGCTTGAGTACCTGCATAATCAAATTCTGCTGCTTGACCTATTATAATGGGACCTGAACCAATGACTAATACGGTATTGATTGATTGATTTTTCGGCACTAGAATCCTCCTACTCATTTAATTGATTTTTAATTAATTCAACAACTTTATCAATTTCATCATAAGTTACAATTAATGGCGGAAGCAGTCTAAGGACATGTGGACCTGCACTCAATGTTAGTAGACCTTTATCAATCAATCCTTTAACACAAGATGTAACTTCTTCACTACATTCAATTCCTACCATTAATCCTTTGCCTCGAATATCTTTAACCATTTCGATATGTTCGAGTTCTTGTTTTAATTTATTGATTAAGTAATTCCCTTTTTTTTCTACTTCTTTTAAAAAACTTTCATTAAACACATTTTTAATCACAGCTTCAGCTGCAGACATCGCCAGTGGATTTCCACCAAATGTTGAACCATGGCTTCCTGGACCAAAACTATCTTTATATTTCTCTTTAGCAATCATTGCTCCTACAGGCATTCCGTTGCCGAGCCCTTTTGCTACTGTGATAATATCTGGATCTAATCCATAATGTTCATAACCAAAAGCTTTACCAGTTCGGCCGATTCCAGTTTGAATTTCATCTATAATGATTAGAAGGTCATGTTGTTTAGCTAATTCAACGATTTCATCAATAAATGGTTGATTAGCTGGTAACACACCACCCTCCCCTTGTACAACTTCAAACATAATTGCAGCTGTATTTGAATCAATTAATTGTTTAACACTCTCACTATCATTATATGTACCATAAGCAAATGTTTTTAACATTGGACCAAAACCGTCTCTTACTTTCTCTTGCCCTGTAGCTGCCATCGTAGCAAATGTTCTACCATGAAATGATTGATTAAATGTAATAATTGTTTCTTTACCTGTTACTTTTCTTGCTAGTTTAATGGCTGCTTCATTTGCCTCAGCGCCACTATTTGAAAAAAAGACTAAGTCCCCTGAACTTTTTTCTGTTAATGCTTTAGCTACTCGTTCTTGAATTGGGTTGTGATATAAATTAGATACGTGCCAGTATTTATTTAATTGGGCTTCAATATGTTTTTGGACGTCTGGATGACGATGACCTAAATTACAGACACCAATTCCTGAAGTGAAGTCTAAATAATTTTTATCTGAAGTATCTGTTATCATCATCCCTGTTGCCTCTTTAAGTTTCACATCAAAACGTGCATATGTCGGGAATATTGCACTCATTTTTTCACTCCTTATTAGTTTTAATTGTTGTTCCAAGTAAATGATTATCTTTTGTTAAAACAGATTTTTTTCCATTTACAATTCTTACTTGATTAACATTACCTTCTAAACCATTTAAAGCTGCTTTAACTTTAGGAATCATACCTCCATATATAATTTCTTCACTTATTAATTGTTCAATTTCATCTATTGTAACTTCACTTAAAAGTTCATCATTCTTTAAGATTCCTGCCACGTCTGTTACAAAAATAAGTTGTTCGGCCTCTAATGCCTTTGCAACTGCTCCAGCAGCAGTATCAGCATTTATGTTATATCTGTTTCCTAATTTATCAACTGCGAGTGGTGATATAACAGGAATATAATCTTCTTTTAATAATACTTTTAATAATTTCACATTTACCTCATCTACTTCACCAACAAGTCCGTATTTTTCATAATCGATTGGCTTTGCAGTAATTAAGTTATTATCTGTACCTGAAATACCTAATGCATTTAAATTTGCTTGGTTAAACCTACGCGTTAATGACGAGTTTACACTTCCAGAGAGAACCATTTCGACAACATCAATAATTTCTTGTGTTGTTTTTCGCAAACCATCTACAAATTCAAAGTCTATATTTAATTTACTTAAATTTTCTTTTATAGCCGGACCGCCACCATGCACAATAACTGGTTTTATGCCCTGTTTTTGAAGTGAACGTATGTTATTAAAAAACTCTTCTGATAAGTCATCTACAGAACTACCACCGCATTTAAAAACTATTATATTGTCCATGTTTATCTCCTTTACGAACGATAACTCGCATTTATTCTTACATAATCATAAGTTAAATCGCATCCCCAAGCTTTTCCTGAATGAGATCCTTGATTAAGATTTATGTCTATATTAATTACTTCTTCTTCTTCTAAATACTTTTTGGCTAATTCTTCTGAATACGTAACTGGTTCGCTTTTTTCTAACAACTGAATTCCACCAATAGTTAAGTCAATTTGTGCTGGATCGATTTCTACGCCACTATAACCAATTGCCACAATAACTCTTCCCCAATTAGCATCTGTTCCAAAGACAGCCGTCTTAACTAATGAAGATCCAACAACAGATTTAGCAACTTTTCTAGCGTCAGTTACCATATTTGCTCCTTTAACAGTAACTTCAATTAATTTACTCGCACCTTCCCCATCTCTAGCAATCATCTTAGATAGTTCTTCACTTGTTCGTTTTAAAAGTTCAGTAAACTTCTCCCATTCCGGATGGTTTTCTGTTAATAAATTATTTTCAGCTTCACCATTTGCCATAACAAGCACCATATCATTTGTCGAAGTATCACCATCAACTGTTATACAATTATATGTTTGATTTACTATATCTTTTAAAGCTTTATCTAAAATATCGGCTTCAATATTCGCATCTGTAGTAATGAAACTCAGCATTGTACCCATCTTAGGTTCAATCATTCCTGATCCCTTTGCAGCGCCTGACATAATGACTTTTTTACCATCTATTTCTGTTTCAAAGCTAACAGACTTTATAAATGTATCAGTTGTTAAGATAGCTTCGCCGAAATCTAATGAAGCTTCTTTAGTTTTGGTTATTTCTAATTTACTAATATGTGGAATAATCTTATCCATTGGCATTTCCATTCCTATAATACCTGTTGATGCAACTGCTACATGATCTTTTTCTATGTTAAGTTTTTTTGCTGTTTCTTCTTGCATCTTTATAGCATCATACATACCTTGCTTTCCTGTACATGCATTTGCGTTACCACTATTTATAATTACTGCTTGAATAATACCGTCTTTACTTAAAGATTTTTGAGTTAATTTTATTGGTTCTGCTTTAACTTTATTCAATGTATATACAGCTGCAGCTTGTGCTGGAACTTCACTATATAAAATCCCTAAATCTTTTTTCTTTCTTTTTACACCTGAGTGAAGACCTCCAACTTTAAATCCTTTTGGTGAAACAATTGTTCCACTTTCTTTTTTCATTATTTCCACATTTATCCTCCTCATAAACTTTGTTTATATTCTAATTAGGGGAATAGAGGCATAAAATCAATGCCTACCTCTTCTTCAAACCCAAACATTTTATTCATATTTTGTATCGCTTGACCTGATGCGCCTTTCACTAAATTATCAATAACACTAATAATTGTTATCCGATTTGTTCGCTCATCATAAGTGATAGATATATCACAAAAATTAGAACCACTGACATCTTTTGTTGTTGGATATTCACCTTGATTTCGAATTCTGATAAAATAATCATCTTTATACATCTCTTTATACATTTCTATTAATTGATTTTCCGTCACTTTTTTTGTCGCAGTCATATACATTGTCGACATAATTCCGCGCGTCATTGGTGCAAGATGAGGTGTAAATGTTACATAATTTAAACGCTCATCCCACTCCTTAATAATTTCTTCTATTTCAGGTGTATGTTGATGTTCATTCACTTTATAAGCTTTAAAATTATCATTTGTTTCTGAATAATGAGTTGCTTGAGATAGTCCTTTTCCAGCACCGCTGACACCTGTTTTAGCATCAATTATAATTGAGTTTAAATCGATCAGTTCTGATTTAATAACTGGCGCTAAACCAAGTAAGATTGATGTTGGAAAACAGCCCGGATTAGCAATAAAATTAACATTCATAAGGTCTTCCTTCACCCACTCAGTCAAACCGTAAACAGCTTGATTAACCAACCTTTTCTTAGCATGATTAATGCCATACCATTGCGTATAAACATCTGAATTTTTCATTCTAAAATCACCTGATAAATCAATTACTTTAACACCTTTATTTAAAAATCTTTCAGCCATATCCCTTGCCACACCAGATGGTGTTGCCATAAATACAACATCGACTTCTTGCGCTATTTTCTCTATATTTACTTCTTCTATATTCTTTTCAATAAATGTTTGCATATGTGGATAATAATTTTTTAATGATTCACCAATTAAATTAGTTGCATGAA
>CALZEK010000005.1 GCA_945639745.1 uncultured Bacillaceae bacterium | reverse complement strand
CCCACGACCTTTCGGGTATGAACCGAACGCTCTAGCCAGCTGAGCTACACCGCCATTATGGCTCCGCAGGTAGGATTCGAACCTACGACCGATCGGTTAACAGCCGATTGCTCTACCACTGAGCTACTGCGGAATATTAAGTAAGTATCACCCTTTACAGTTGATTATAAAGGGTGATCCTTAATAATAAATGTTGTTTGTATGTTTATTAATATATTATTTTAGCGACAAGTACTAATTTACTATACTTTATTTTCTTTGTCAACAGATATGATTTTTTGTTGTTTTAAAGACATTATTGTTTGAATTAGCTTTTGTTAACAACAGTAATTAATATAGCATTTATTTTTAATGAATGCAAATATTATTACGCTTTTTTTCCTAAAACTTCTTCTGCTATGTTAACCGCATGGTCTCCAATACGTTCTAAATTACTTAACATATCGACAAAAACGATTCCTGCAGAACCTGTACATCTTGATTCGTTCATTCTAATAATATGTTTCTTTCTATATGCACGTTCCATTTTGTCAATTTGATCTTCTTTTTGGATAACGACCATCGCTTCTTCTCTATCCATTGTTTCTAATGCTTTTACCGCTTGAGCAACCGTAGCAATTGTTAAATCAAACATTGTTGTTAAATCTTCATGTGCATCTTCAGTTAAGAGGATTTTATTTGAAATTTTATAATCAACTAACTCAATAATATTTTCAAAGTGGTCCCCTATCCGTTCAACATCTCTCACTGTATCCATTAATGCTGTGTGTTTAGAACTATCCGCTTCAGACATTGTTCGACCAGCAATTGTAACAAGATAATCAGTGATTGCCCTATCTAAATTGTTTAGGGCTCCTTCGATTTGAATTGCTAATTCGGAGTGCTTCGGATTTTCAGTTGTAATATACTGATTAGTTTCTTCTAATCCTTGAACAGCATATTCACCCATACGAATAATTTCTGATTTAGCTTGTGCTAAAGCCACAGTTGATGATTGCTGAATGAAGATTGGATCTAAATGTTGTGGTTTATATTCAACCATCACTTCTTCACCAGGAATCATTTTAACGACTATCCATGCCAGTAAACCAATGAACGGGAATTGAATGACTGTGTTAATAATGTTAAAACTACCATGTGCAAATGCAATTGTCATTTGTGGATTCAAATTGAGTTGAGTTTGTAAATACTCCACAAAACCAATAAATGGGGTTAACAAGATTAAAAAGATCGCTGCTCCGAGTAAGTTAAAGATAATATGTGTAAATGCTGCTCTTTTAGCAGCTACAGATGCACCTAATGCAGCAAGAATTGCAGTAATCGTCGTTCCAATATTATCTCCGAATAAGACAGGAACTGCTGCTTGTAGAGACATGGCACCTTCACCGTATAGTCCTTGTAAAATACCAATTGTCGCACTTGAACTCTGGACGACTAATGTAAGAACTGTTCCAATTACAACACCTAAAATTGGATTTGTACTCATATCTAATGTTAATTCATGGAATGCATCTAATCCGCTTAATGGTTTCATTGCAGAACTCATTAAATCAAGTCCAAAGAATAATGAACCAAATCCAAAGACTGCTTGACCGAGTGCATTAACTTTTTCTTTGTCGAAAAAGAATAACATGAAACTACCAATGGCCATAATTGGTAAAGAATACTCACCTATATCAAAACCAATAATAAAGGCGGTTACTGTTGTTCCAATGTTAGCCCCCATAATAACACCAATTGCTTGTCTAAGTGACATAAATCCGGCGTTAACAAAGGCTACAGTTAAAACTGTTGTTCCAGAACTACTTTGAATTAATATTGTGACGATAATTCCTGAAAGCACGCCTAAAAATGGATTACTTGTAAATTTATCTAAAATATCACGTAACCTATCTCCGGCTGTTTTTTGTAAACCATCGCCCATATATTTAATCCCAAGGAGAAATATACCTAAACCACCAACAAAATTAAAGATAAGTGTCTGTATGTCTAATTCCAATTGAATATCAACCCCACTAATTGTTTTTTATGTATATAATCATTCATTCCAACTCTATTATTAATAATATTCATATAAATGTAAAGGATATTTTTAATAATTTACATTAAATTTACAATCATTTAGATTCATTGATTAATTCAACTTGTACTCTTGTTCCGTCAACATCAATCACATGTATCTTTTCATTTTTATGAACCCAGTTTCCAGTTGAAATAGCACTATATTCTTTATCTTTTATTTTTACAGTACCTGAGGGACGCAAATCAGTTAAAGTAACCCCTGTTTGACCGATTAATTGTGTATATTCTTCAGTTAATGTAGTATAACCCTCTTCTGTTGTTAAACGATCTCTTAAAGCAAGCTTGCCCCACATTTCTCTTTTCTTAAACAGCTTTAAAAATGTCAATGACAAAGCTGCACCAATAACAATGCCAATCACTGAATAAATTCCTGCTGCTAAATTAGGTGCTGCAAGTGAAACGGAAACAATCATACTAACTATTCCCAAGGTTGTTAATGTACCATCATTTAAAACTTTTCCATCAATAACAATTAATATGAGACCTACCAAATAAATAATAAACATAATTATAATCATACTCACATCAGGTATATGTGTATAAAAGAATAAGGTCATGAAAAATATACCTAATAAAGCAAAAACACCACGCATATTAACAAGTACTTCACCGATTAAAAACATTGTACCCAGACCAACAATAACTAAACTCATCACTGATAATTGCATAAGTTCATTCATTTAACCACTCCTTTACATTTACAATCAAAATAGCAAAAAAGCTATAGTTAGTCTTATACTAATTATAGCTTTTAGGATTATTTCATAATTAATTCTAATAAATTTTCATTGAATTGCTTTGATTTTAACATAGCAATCTCTTCTTTGTAAGGAGGTTTTTTATTATTTTTTTCCTCTCCCACAAAAGGTGTTTCTAATATTTTAGGAATATCTTTAAATGTATCAAGATGAACAATATAATTCAGTGGATCAAAGCCAATATGACCAAAACCAATATTTTCATGACGGTCTTTACTTGCGCCACGTTCGTTTTTACTGTCATTGACATGAATTACTTGAATGCGATCTAGACCTACAATTTTATCAAATTCAGTTAACACACCATCAAAATCAGAAACGATATCATAGCCTGCATCATGAATATGACACGTATCAAGGCAAACAGTTAATTTATCATTATAATGTACGCCATCAATAATTCGAGCAATTTCATCAAATGAACGACCAATTTCAGTACCTTTTCCCGCCATTGTTTCAAGGGCAATATTAACTGTTTGATCTTTATGAAGAACTTCATTTAATCCTTCAATAATTCGTGCAGTTCCTTTTTCAACACCCGCACCAACATGAGCACCGGGATGAAGAACAATTTGCTTTGCACCAAGACTGTCAGTTCTTTCGATTTCAGATGTTAAAAATTCAACACCCAACTCAAAAGTTGCTGGTTTTGTTGTATTAGCAATATTAATAATATAGGGTGCATGCACGATAATATCACTCATACCATGTTCTTCCATATGAGCTTGTCCTGCTTCAATATTTAATTCATCAATGGGACGTCGACGTGTATTTTGAGGTGCACCTGTATAAATCATAAATGTATTTGCGCCATAAGAAGCTGCATCTTCACTCGAACCTAATAACATTTTTTTACCACTCATTGAAACATGAGATCCTAATTTCACCATCTAATCACCTCAAAATTATTTTCTACGCTTTTTATTCTTTTGTTGAACTAAACTACGCTTAATTGCTTCTTGTTGATTTTTCATTTTCTTTTTATAACCTGGTTTCACTTTTTTAGGCTTTTTCACTTGTTGCCAAGCTAAACGATCTAAATCAGTTGTTTTATTTTTTCTCGTGACACGTTTATTCCAAGGTTTTCTTGATATGAAACCTTCTGAAGTAATATCAGAATATGTGAAATTAATACCACGTTTCTCTAACTCTTCAATTAATGGTGCATCTGTTTCATTAAAGAAACTTATCGCCATTCCTTCATTACCTGCTCGAGCCGTACGACCTACTCGGTGAACATAAAAATCAACCTCACTTGGAAGTTCAACATTAATAATATGACTTACACCAGGTATATCAATTCCTCTTGAGGCTAAATCTGTTGCTACGATATATTCATATTTTAAATCACGAAGATCGTTTACCATTCTTTTTCTTTCACGTGCACTTAATCCACCGTGCAAAATCCCAACATTTAAACCTGCCTTTTTCAAGTCTTTAAACAATTGGTCTGCTTTTTCTTTATTGTTTGCAAAGACAATTGCCACATAAGGTCTAACATTTTCAGAAATGGTTTGAATTAACTCAATTGGATTACGATGTCTTAATTCAATTATCTTATGCTCAATTGTAAGAGGTGTCACTGCACTTTCAACTTTTATATGTGTTGGTTGTTGTAAATATTTTTTAAAGAAATGCTCTAATTTTTGAGGAATAGTTGCTGAAAAAACAAGTGTTTGTATATTTTTTCGTGCACGCACAAGTAATTGGTCTAATTCTCCTAAAAATCCTAAATCAAGCATTAAATCCGCTTCATCAATGACAAATGCTTTAGCTGTGTAAATTGAAACAGCATTATCTTTAATCATATCTAAAATACGACCTGGCGTTCCAATAACGATATCTGGAGGGTTTTGTAATTGTTTTTTCATGCGTTCCCGATCAAGTCCACCGACTAATAATCGTGATGTCAACACATCTTGTTTATCTGACAATTTAATAATTTCTTCAATGTCAGCATGAATCTGCATAGCTAATTCACGTGTTGGAACCGTAATAACATACTGAACTTCATTTTTATCTTCTTCAATTTGATTGAATAAAGGTAATAAAAAAGCATGTGTTTTTCCAGAACCTGTTTGTGATTCACCAATAATACTTTTGTGATTTAAAATTTCTGGAATCACTTTCGCTTGTATTTCAGTCGGTTCTTTAAAAAATAATTGTTCTGTAACACTTACTAAAGTGTCATTTAATTTTAAATTTGAAAATGAATTGCTTGTCATTATATCTACCTCGCTTAATAACCATCAATATATGACAGCTTTTTATATAAATGTAAATGGATTTGTGTTTTCTTTTGAAACAAGAAAATTAATTGAATCGTTTGAAAAACTAGTCTCTAAGTAATCTTTAACAGATTCTTTCATAATTTCTTCAATATAATGGCCTGCATCAATGACCACAATACCTAATTCAATAGCTTCTTGAGCTAAATGGAAAGTAATATCGCCTGTAATTAAAACATCGGCTTTTTGTTTATATGCATCATGAATATATTTCTCGCCACTACCACCCAATACAGCTATTTTTTTCACTTGTTTAGTTAAGTCACCACTCACTCTTAATTTATCTACATTTAATTTATCTTTAATTTGTTCACAGAGTAATTGTACACTAATCTCTTCATTTAAACAGCCTATTCGACCTATGCCGAAAGATTTACCTTTATTTTCTAGTTTTAAAATATCATATGCAACTTCTTCATAGGGATGAGCATTCATCATCTGATTAACTGCTGAAGTTAATTTATCTTCGGTAACAATTACTTCTAATTTAACTTCTTCACCAATAAATAATTCACCTTGAGTGCCACTGTGTGGATTTGCTTCATCTGAAGGTTTGAATTGGCCTTGACCAACTGTTTCAAAGCTACAATGTGAGTAATTTCCTATTTCACCAGCGCCAGCTTTGCTTAATGCTGCTTTAACTTCACTAAGATGATCTTTAGGTACATAAACAATCACTTTAAAAAGCGATGTTGTTTTTGTGTTAACTAACGCTTTTATATTTTTGATAGCCAACTTTTCAGCAAGCATATCATTAACACCGCCCTCAGCAATATCTAAATTCGTATGCGCAGCATAAACACTAATATTATTTTCAATTAGTTTCCTAAGTGTTCTACCTTTTGGTGTTTCAAAATCAATTTGTTTAATTCCTTTAAATAATAAAGGATGATGCGCAACAATTAAATCTATTTCATTTTCAATTGCTTCATCAACTGTGCTTTCTAAGACATCCAAACTAATTAAAACATTTTTAACTGGACTCGTTTTCGCCCCTACTTGTAAACCATTATTATCCCAATCATAACCAAGTGATTGCGGTGCCCATTCTTCCATTTTTTTAAAGATTGCATGATTAGTTATTTGACTCATTATTTAAAACCTCCTCAATCCAATTCAACTTAGTTTTGAATTGATTTAATTTTAGTTCATTAATTTGTTTTGCTTGTTTCATATCATTAATAATTCGTTTTAGGTTTATTTTTTCTAATTCCCATTTTTTAAGAAATGCTGCTGAGCGTTTTTTTAATAATAGCGGCCCAAAATAAATTTGTTTTGCTTGATCAATTGATGAATCATAAACATTTTCATGCATAACTTTTTCAGCAACTAATATTTCATAAAAATGATCGTTTTCTTCTATTATCTCTTCATGAGTTAAATGATAGTCATGCTCAACAAACCATTTCCTTAAGCGATCAGCATCGATATTTGGTTGCAGGATTAATTTATTTACCTGGAGGGTTTGAGTTAGATTATCTGTTAGAATACGTTCAATTAATTTCCCACCCATACCAGCAATAACTATCGTATCAGGTAAATCGGTTTGTAAAACATTTAATCCATCACCTAATCGCACATCAATTTGTTTTGTTAAGTTATATGTTTTAACAATATCTTGGGCATTATTAAACGGACCTTGATTAACTTCACCTGCAATTGCTTTCGCAGTGGCGTCTTTTGAACAAACATATGTCGGTAAATAAGCATGATCAGAGCCTATATCGGCAAAATAACTACCTTTTGAAATATATTTAGCTATTTCTTTTAAGCGTAATGAGATGTGCAAGTTTTCCATAAGATTCTCCTAAAAAGCTTTATATAATCGAGAAAAGCTTTCTGATAGTCAGAAAGCTTTTCTTTTTAAAAATATATTTACTTCATTTCTGCAAGCCATGCAGCAACTTCATTAGCTTCCTGGCCTTGAAGTAACCCTGGAGGCATAGTGCCTTGACCATTTTCAATAATATCTTGAATTTCTTCAGCTGATAAGCTAGCACCAACTGTTGTTAAGTCAGGACCTGCTCCACCTGTTAAATCTCCACCGTGACAACTTGCACAGCTATTAGCAAACAGAGCCTCTGGATCTGATGCTTCTTCTTCTGTTACCTCTTCTGTTTCTCCGCCATTTTCTTCTGCATTTTGAATATCTGCACGCTGGCTTACACCAATTGAAGAAACGATGACGACTGCAAATATACCTACTATAGCTATAATTGCAAACGGAATAATGTTTGTTTTCATTTTCCCTGCTCCTCCTTATGTAAATCTAGTAATAATAAATATACTATGACTATATTCATTTTACTAGATTTTATCAATAGTTGAAAGTAAAACCCTTATTTATCTAAAAGTATTTAATATTTCATTTTATTCTAAGAAGTCTTTCAGTTGTTTACTACGACTTGGATGTCTTAATTTTCTAAGAGCTTTTGCTTCAATTTGACGAATTCTTTCTCTTGTCACACCAAAGACTTTACCAACTTCTTCAAGTGTTCGTGTACGACCATCATCTAAACCAAATCTTAATCTTAAGACATTTTCTTCACGGTCAGTTAATGTATCTAATACATCTTCTAACTGCTCTTTTAATAATTCATAAGCAGCGTGATCTGATGGTGAAACAGCTTCTTGGTCTTCAATAAAGTCACCTAAATGAGAATCATCCTCTTCACCAATTGGTGTTTCTAATGAAACAGGTTCTTGAGAAATCTTTAAAATATCTCTCACTTTATCAGGTGTAATTTCCATCTCTTCGCCAATTTCTTCAGGTGTTGGCTCGCGACCAAAATCTTGAAGAAGTTGTCTTTGAATTCTAATCAGCTTGTTAATTGTTTCAACCATATGAACTGGGATACGAATAGTTCTAGCTTGGTCAGCAATTGCACGCGTGATTGCTTGACGAATCCACCAGGTAGCATAAGTACTAAACTTAAATCCTTTTTCATGGTCGAATTTTTCTACTGCTTTCATTAATCCCATATTACCTTCTTGGATTAAATCTAAAAACAACATACCTCGACCAACATATCTTTTAGCAATACTAACTACTAGTCTTAGGTTTGCTTCTGCAAGTTCACGACTAGCCATCTCATCATTTTCTAAAATACGTTTAGCTAATGAAACTTCTTCTTCAGCAGTTAATAATTCAACACGACCAATTTCTTTTAAATACATACGTACAGGGTCGTTTATTTTAATTACTAAAGGGACACTTAAATAACGTAAGTTATCTGAAAGAGACTCTTCTTTTTCGTCACCAACTACTTTTACACCTTTATTTTCTAACTCCTCATAAAAAGCATCAATTTGTTCAGGCTCTATTTCAAAAGTTGATAAACGATCTGCCACTTCTTCATATGCAAGTTCGCCTTCTTTTTTACCTGTTTTCAACAAATCTTTCTTTACTTCTTCTAAAGTCATTTCTTCTTCAATTAAATCTATGTCTTTTTTATCTGTCAAAAAAATCGCCTCCTAATGATTTAACGCGTTCTAACCTTTATTACGTCTTAATTGAATTATTTTCGAAGCTATGATAGCAGCTTGAGTACTATCTTGATTTTTTTCAGCTAAAGCTAGCTCATTTTTTAACTTATCAAGTTCAGGCTGTTCATTAGCTTGACGATGAATCATTTTAATATAATCATTGATTTCTGCTTCACTAATTGAATCACTTATTGGAATCAATGCAATATCTGTTATCGTTTGAATAAGTTCTTCATCATTTAATTTATCATAAAGTTGACTTACATTTATTGTTTCATATTCTTCTAGTAAAGCATAAATATGAGTCACAATAACTTTATGAATATCTAAATTGAAATTAACACCTATTTCTCTTTGTATTTTCTCTGTAAAATTATTCTTTAATAAATTTGCGATCAGATATCTTTCTGCATTCTCAAAAGCAAGTCGCGTTTTATTACGATTGTGGTACTGTCTAAAAACAGGTGGTGGCTCTGGAAGTGGTACTTGTCTGTTTGTAGTTAATTGCGTTGTTTGTTTCACTTGACGATTGACTTCATTGGTCACTGTTTCTTCAGTAAGTTCAAACTTCGCACTTAAGTCTTTAATATAAAGTTCTCGTTCAATTGGACTATTGATTGTTGCCAAATGTTTGATCATTTCTTCAATATAGTTAATTCGATCACTTTCAATTGATAAATTATAAGCATTTTGCTTATAAGTCATATAAAACTTAGTAAATGTTTGACTTTGATCTAACACGTCATCTTGGAACTTTGCTGCTCCATGTTCTAAAATATAAGCATCTGGGTCAGATTTATTCGGCACTTGAGCGATCCGAATGTCTGCACCAATTTTACGTAAAGTTAATGCCGCTTGATAGCTTGCTTTAATACCTGCATTATCTGCATCAAAGCAAATAATGATTGTTTCAGCATAACGTTTTAAAAGCTTTGCTTGTTGTTCAGATAATGCCGTTCCCAATGTGGCAACACTATTTTTAAACCCAGCCTGATAAGCAGTTATCACATCCATATAACCTTCTAAAACGATTACTTCACTTTTTTTTCTAACTTCATTTTTAGCTAAGTCAAAATTGTAAAGTAGGCTCCCTTTATGAAATAATTCATTCTCTGGACTATTTAGGTATTTAGGTTGATGATTTTCTTGAATTGACCGCCCCCCAAACCCTACTGTTTTTCCGAGATGATTATTAATTGGAAAAACAATTCGCGCTTTAAATGGATCAGTCGCTATTTCGCCTTTTAGTGATAAAATACCTGCTTTAATAAGTGTTTGTTGATGAAAGCCTTTTTTAAATAAAAATTCAGCTGTAACACCTTCATCACTTGGTGCATAACCAAGCTCAAACGTATCAATCGTTTCTTCAGTAATGCCTCGGTCTGTAAAATATTTTAATGCCTTCTCGCCATTTTCAGTGTACTTTAATAAATGATGATAGTACTTAGTTAACCATTCGTAAGCATTTAATAGTGTTGTTGCTTCTTTGGATAATTTGTTTTGTTTTGAATCGTTTATTTCTGGCAATGCGATTTGACTTTGTGAAGCTAAGTGTTTAACCGCTTCGATAAAAGAAAATTGTTCAATTTCCATAAGAAAAGAAAATACATTACCACCTTTACCACAACCAAAACAATGAAATATTTGCTTTTCTTCGGCCACAGAAAAAGATGGTGTATTTTCATCGTGAAAGGGACATAAACCAAAATGATTTCTGCCTTGTTTTTTTAACTGAACATACTCACTGACAACATCGACAATATCATTTGCTTGTCTAACTTCTTCAATTTTTTCTTCGGGAATCATATTGGTCATTACTATCACCAATTCCTCTTAAATGCAGTAGGTATAATTATTTATACCCTGATTTTATTTTTTTAAACTATCTTAGTTAATAATTAATTGCAATAGTTAATTATAGCTGATTTTGCATGATTATTCAACTTTTAAATCTGATGATAAAGCTTTATGTTTTTGTAATATAATATTTGCCGTTTCTTCAACTGCTTTATTCGAAACGTCAATTACTTCGCACCCAATTTTATCAATGATTTGATTAAAATAGACGAGTTCTTCTTCAATTCGTTTTTTGTGCGCATAATTAGCATGCTCACCTAATCCAAGTGCTTTTAGTCTTTCTTTACGTATATTATTTAATTTATCTGGATCAATTTTTAATCCAATACATTTTTTCGGATCAATATTAAATAACTCTTCAGGTACATCTACTTCTGGCATCACGGGTACATTCGCTACTTTTAATCGTTTATGAGCAAGGTATTGTGATAAAGGCGTTTTTGAAGTGCGTGAAACACCTATTAAGACAATATCAGCTCGTGATATGCCACGAGGATCCCTTCCGTCATCATATCTAACTGCAAATTCAATTGATTCAATTCGTTTAAAATAATCCTTATCTAGCTTATAAACTAGACCAGGTTCAAATCTTGGTTCGTTTTTAAAAGCTCTTCCCATTGCATCCATCATTGGCCCCATAATATCAATTGCTTCAATATCTAATTTACTTGTTTGTTCATTAATATATTGACGTAATTCAGGATCAACTACGGTAAAACCGAGAATACCTTCTTTTTCACTAACTATTTGTAAAGTTTCATCAACTGTTTGTTTATCTTCTACATAAGGTATACGTTGAATATCATAATCATTGGTTAAAAACTGACTTAAACCTGCTTTCATAACAAGTTCTGCTGTATCACCTACCGAATCAGATAATATAAATACTAATGGCTTTTTCATCACGATATAACCTCCTGTTCAATTTCATAATTAAGTATTTAAGCTAGATTTTATTAAAATTTTATCTTAGGAAATTATTCATCTAAAATGAGATCAACAAATGCTCGAGTAATTGTTGTTTTTGTAATCCGACCCACAACTTGTAAACCGTAATTATTTTCTTTAACAACAGGCAAACCATCAATTTGTTTATCAATTAATTTTTTAGCACTTTCGATTAATAATTCATTCGGTTCACATACAGTTATATTAGGCATACGTGTCATAATGATATGAATTGGCACAGCATTTAAATCTTGATTACCCAAACTTGCTCTAAGTAAATCTTTTCTAGATAAAACCCCCGTGAGTGACCCATTATCATCTACAACAAATAAGGTACCTACATCTCCAAGAAACATACTAGAAATGGCATCATAAACAGATATATTTTCTTTTACAACGACGGGAACCGATTGAAAATCTTTTACTTTATACTGTTTAACTTTTTCAGTTAACAGTTCTGAACCTGTTTTTCCAGTATAAAAGTAACCTACACGTGGTCTTGCATCAAGAAATCCTGCCATTGTAAGAATGGCAAGATCCGGTCTAATTGTTGCACGAGATAAATTTAATTGACTTGAAATTTTCTCGCCTGTAATAGGCCCGTTTTCCTTTACAATTTCAATGATCGTTTCTTGACGGTCTGATAATTCCACTTCTTCACCACCTATATTAATTCAAAGCATTTAAACTAAAAAGAACACTATTTCATTTAGTTAAAACTCTGATTCCATTCAATAACTGTTAAATCGGCATATTCTTTTATCATAGTGGCGATGCTTTCAACAAGACATAAACGATTCTCTCTCACTTTAATATCTTCTGTCATAACCATATTATTATCGAAGAAAGCTGTAATAAAATCGGTTAAATCAGTTAAATTATCAAATGCGTCTTCTGCTTTTAATTCAATATTATTAACACGGAATGACTTTTTAACTTCTTGGTATTTTTCAAACAATGCTTTTTCAGATTCTGTTTCAAATAATTTTTCGTCTATTTCTGACTTTGCATCTTTTGTTTTTAAATTTAATATTCGCACTAATGCTTCTTGTACCGGTTTAAATGCTTTATCATTTCGTTTATGAGATAAAACAACCGCTTTATTATGGGCGTAAGCTAAATTACCAAGATTTTTGTTTGTTACTGATTTAACAATATCTTGTTCTAAACCACTTTGAGTAAATAAATACTGAACACGTTGTCTGAAGAAGTTTTTGATCTTTTCTATTAATGTTTCATCTTCAATTTGATATATATTTTCTACAATTGCTAGTAATTCTTCAACTCTTATATCCCACTCTTTTTCTTCAACAATACGTAATACACCTAATGCTTGTCTACGTAAGCCATATGGGTCTTGTGAACCTGATGGTGTTAATCCAACAGAAATTGAGCTAATAACTGTATCTAATTTATCTGCAATACTTACGACTGTAGATATAATTGATTTTGGTAATTTTCCATTTGCTTGTGCCGGTAAATAATGTTCTTTTACTGCTTCAGCAACTGCCTTATCTTCACCTAAAATAAGGGCATATTTTTCTCCCATAACACCTTGTAATTCAGGGAACTCATTAACCATATCAGTCATTAAATCAAATTTACTTATGGCTGCAGCTCGTTGAATTTTTTCAGCTGTATCATGATCTACTTCTAATAAATGACCAATTTCTTTTGCTATTGCCGTTACTTTATTTACTTTTTCTGCTAAAGTCCCAATTTTTTCTTGATAGACAACAGTTTCCATTTTTTCTAAATAAAAATCAATTGAATTCTTTTGATCTTCTTCGTAGAAAAATTCACCATCAGAAAGTCTTGCTCGTAATACCTTTTCATTTCCTGCTGCTACATTTTCTAATGCTTGATCATCACCATTTCTCACGCTAACAAAGTGAGGTAATAATTCTTTTTCTTCATTAACTACAGGGAAATAGCGCTGATGTTCTTTCATGGATGTAATTAAGACTTCAGATGGCAATGAAAGAAAATGATCTTCATATGAACCATAAAATGCAGTTGGATATTCAACTAAATTTCTTACTTCGATAAGCAACTCTGGATCAATAATAATGTTAAATTTATTTTCATCTTCTAATTCTTTTAATTGTCTAACAATCATTTCTTCACGTTTTTTAGGATTAGGAATACAATAATTTTCTTCAAGAGCTTGTTCGTATTCACTTGCATTGGATAATTCAATCTGTTTACCTAAAAATCGATGACCACGTGTCTTTCTACCTGTGACAACATTAGCAATTTCAAATGGAATAATTTCTTGATCTGCTAAAGCAACAAGCCATCTAATTGGTCTTGCAAATTTGTATGACAAGTCTCCCCAACGCATTGTTTGTTTAAAATGAAGTGAGCTAATGATTTTTTCAAATTCTGGTAAGATCTCTTTAGTAGGCTGACCTTCAATTGTTTTTTCTACGAAAATATATTCAACATCTTTTTCTTTTTTTAGATAAATATCATCAGTTGATAATCCTTGTCCTTTAGTAAATCCTATTGCTGCTTTTGTCCATTCACCTGCTTCATTCTTAGCAATCTTAAGTGCAGGCCCTCTTACTTCTTCAGAAATTGTTTTTTGGCTTTTGCTAACATTTGATATGATAACTGCCAGACGTCTAGGCGTTGAAAAAGTCGTCACTTCTTCAAAACTGATACGTGAATCTCTTAACCATTTCTTTGTTTTTTCGTAAAGTTCTGTTTGTGCATCATCAATAAAACGAGCTGGTAGTTCTTCAACACCTACTTCATATAAAATTTGTTTAATCATTTTTATTTTCTCCTTTCAACATCGGGAAGCCTAATTTTTCTCTTTCTTCTACATAAGCTTGTGAAATATTTCTAGCTAAATGACGAACTCGTCCAATATAGCCTGTTCTTTCAGTCACTGAAATAACACCTTTAGCATCTAGTAAATTAAATGTATGTGAACACTTTAAAACATAATCATATGATGGGAAAATTAATCCTTTATCCATCGTTGCTTTTGCTTCCGCTTCATATAAATTGAATAATTCAAACAATGTTTCTGTATTTGAATCTTCAAAAGCATATTTTGAATGTTCATATTCTGGTTGAAGGAATATATCTCCAACTGTCACACCATCGACCCATTCTAAATCAAATACATTTTCTTTATCTTGAATATATGAAGCTAATCGTTCAATTCCATATGTTAATTCAACTGAAACAGGACTTGCTTCTAAACCACCGACTTGTTGGAAATATGTAAATTGTGTCACTTCCATACCGTCAAGCCAAACTTCCCAACCTAAACCTGCTGCACCAAGTGTTGGATTCTCCCAGTTATCTTCAACAAAACGAATGTCATGTTTTAATGGATCAATACCTAAATTAATTAATGAATCTAAATAAAGATCTTGAATATTATCTGGCGAAGGTTTCATAATTACTTGAAACTGATGATGTTGGTATAATCGGTTCGGGTTTTCTCCATAACGTCCGTCATCAGGTCGTCTTGAAGGTTCTACATAAGCAACATTCCACGGTTCGGGACCGAGTGTTCTAAGAAGTGTCATTGGAGACATTGTCCCAGCCCCCTTTTCAACATCATAAGCTTGCATTAAAATACAATCTTGCTTTGCCCAATAATTCTGTAAATTTAATATCATTTCTTGTATATTCATTGATATTCCTCCATTCTTATTTTAAAAAAGTAAAAATCCGTCCCTATGCCTTGTAAGTTACAAAGCATAGGGACGGATTTTTCCGCGGTTCCACCCTACTTGCTCTTATATCAGAGCCTCTTTAAAGTGTATTACTCATGAAGGGCCTATTAACCTAGAATCGCTTTTAAGTATTAAAGGTTATTTTTTCTTCGTCATCGTAATATTAGCTAACTAAATCATACCTAATAAAGCCTATTAAGTCAATCTTTTAACCTTCTAATCGCGCAATCTGTGATAAAAATCTTTTTGACTTTAATTGATAACTCCCATAGGTGTCATAATAATTATCAAAAATATTTCGTAATAATTGAATGTTTGATTTTTTCATATTAATTGAACCAATCTGTTCAAGTCCGGCATTCATAAAGATCGGTAATAATTTAATTACATTTGGTGAAATAAGCATCGCATGTTCATCAGTGTGGAAACAATTTGAACAAAGTAATCCGCCTTCCTTAACCGAAAAAGATGTTAAATTATTTACATCGCCGCATCTTGCACAACAATCGATTATAGGAGCAAAGCCACCTCGTTTAAATAATTTTAATTCAAGCATGAACAATGGAACCATTAACTCCTCTTCTTTATTTATCCATTCTAACGTTAAATCCAATTGATCATATAAATACCGTTCGGCTTCTTTATCTTCTGTTAACATCATCGTTAGTTCAGTAAGGTAAGCTGCATAAGCCGTTTTCATAATATCTTCTCTAATTATCCGATAAGATTCAATGATTTCACCTTGCTGAACAGTACTCAAACCCTTACTGACATATATGAGAAAGTTTGCCTTTATAAATGGTTGAGCTAAGGCAGATAATTTACTTTTACCCTTATTTGCACCTCGACAAATTGCTGAAATTTTACCGATTTCTTTACTAAAGATCGTAATAATTTTATGTGTTTCACCGTAGTTTTGCGTTTTAACTACAATGCCTTCAATTGTTCTTATCACATAAAACACCCCGTTTAGTATTCATCAAAATCGAAACCATACTGTTTTAACATCGCCTCTTTATTTCTCCAATCCTTTTGGACTTTAACCCATAATTCTAAGAATATTTTATCATCAATTAATGCTTCAATATCTTTTCTAGCTTCACTACCAATTTTCTTTAACATCTTACCTTGCTTACCAATAACAATCCCTTTTTGAGAATCTCTTTCAACAACAATTGTTGCATTTATAAGTGTTTTCCCATCGTCTTCTTTCATACTTTCCACAAGAACATTAATTGAATGTGGAATTTCTTCTTCTGTATGATGTAAGACTTTTTCACGAATCAATTCACTAACCATAAATCTCATCGAGTGATCTGTATATTGTTCATCATCAAAATACTTAGGTCCTTCTGGTAAATGTTGTTTTACCATGTCTAAAAGTTGTTGAACATTATTACCGTTTAATGCTGAAATAGGAATAATTTCTTCAAATTCACATTTATCTTTATACTGATCAATTAGAGGAAATAAATCATCTGGATTAATTAAGTCCACTTTATTTATAACTAAATAAATTGGTTGATCTAATGTTTTTAAACGGTCAATAATAAATTGATCACCCTTACCGTACCCTTCATTAGCATTAATAAAAAATAAAACAACATCTGCATCATGCAATGTTCGCATCGACACATCAACCATATAATCGCCTAAACGATGTTTTGGCTTATGAACTCCTGGTGTATCAATAAAAACAATTTGTGAATCTTCTGATGTTAGAATCCCTTGAATTCGATTACGTGTTGTTTGAATTTTATCACTAATAATCGATACTTTTTCGCCAATAGCTTGATTTAAAAATGTAGATTTACCTACGTTAGGTCGACCTACAATAGTAATAAATCCAGATTTAAATGGTTTTGTCATAATGTACCTCCATAAAATGTATCTTTTTATTATAATAGAGCTAATAATTTTGGTATAAATATTATACTTCCAATCGTAGCTGCAAAAATTGCTACGATTAAAACTGCTCCTGCACTTAGATCTTTGATTTCTTTTGCTTGAATATGTGTTTCGGGTTTTAAATAATCTATTAATCTTTCAATAACTGAATTAAATAATTCTGTCACAATAACTAAAACTATTGCGGTTAATACTATAAACCATTCTAACAGATTAAGTTTAAGCATTAGACTTAATAAAATGATACTTGTGCCAATGATAAGATGAATTCGAAAGTTTTTTTCTTTTTGATATGCAACTTTTATACCCGCCCAAGCGAACTTAAAACCAATTCCTTGTTTATTTTCTTTCAAGTCCAAATTCCTTTAAAATTGTTTTTTGTCGTTGAAACATTTCTTTTTCTTCTGCATCCGTCTCGTGTATATAACCTAATAAATGTAAAATGCTATGGACGGTTAAAAAAGCTAATTCTCTTTTAAAACTATGATTGTATAACTTAGCTTGCTCAGTCACTTTATCTATTGATATAACAATATCACCTAATGGATAAACGTAATCGGAAAATTCAGCATTAAAATCTTCAATTAAAGGAAAAGATAAGACATCCGTTACTTCATCTAATCCCCTATAATCATTATTTAATTTTTGAATCGCTAAATTATCTACAAAACTAACACTAACTTCATAATTAAACGGAATATCTTCTTCTTTTAAGGTATAGTGAATTAGCTCTGTAAGCATGTCTTTATCTTGTTGCGTAATTAAATTATCTTCATCAATGTAATCAACAATATTCATGTTAATCTCCTTTAACCATAGTTAACAATTTTATTATTATGCATCATATGCACGAATAATTTTTTGAACAAGTGGATGTCTGACAACATCTGTTCCAGTTAAGTGAATAAATTTAATCCCTTTAATATCTTTTAAGACCTCATTTGCGATTGCTAAACCGGATTTAACGCCCTTTGGTAAATCGACTTGTGTGATATCACCTGTTACCACCATTTTTGAACCAAAGCCAAGTCGTGTTAAAAACATTTTCATTTGTTCAGGTGTTGTATTTTGTGCTTCATCTAAAATAACATATGCATTATCTAATGTACGCCCTCTCATATAGGCTAATGGGGCAATCTCAATCACTTCATTATCAATTAATCTTAAGGTTTGATCACGGCCTAATACATCATTTAAAGCATCATATAAAGGGCGTAAATATGGATCGACTTTTTCCTTTAAATCACCTGGTAAAAATCCTAAACTTTCTCCTGCCTCCACTGCTGGACGTGTTAAGACAATTCTTTTTGTTGCACCGGTTTTAAGCGCGTGAACTGCAAATACAACTGCTAAATATGTTTTTCCAGTTCCAGCTGGGCCAATCCCAAAGACAAGATCATTATTTCTCATCGCTTGAATGTAGTCTTTTTGACCTAATGTTTTAGCACGAATTGTTTTGCCTTTAACATTTTTAGTAATTGTAGCATCAAATAATGTTTCAAATAATTCGATTTTATTATCTTTAGCAAGTTCAATCGCATACAAAATATCACGTTCAGTGAATTTTATACCTTTTTGAATCATTTTTAATAAACTGTTTAAAATATCTTCTACAATTTGAATTGAGTTTTTTTCACCAGAAACATTAACAGATTGACCCCTACTGACAATTGATACATCTAATTGTTCTTCGATTAATTTTAAATAATGATCATTTGCTCCAAATAAAGTTTGTGTATCTTCGTTATTATTGAGTTCAATTTCTACTTTGATTAAGTTTTCTGGCATAAATAATCTCCTTTATAGTATACTAATCATTCTTTAATTTTAGCATTGACAGAGAGTAGTTGCAAAAATTACAAAAAAACACACTATTACATGATTATGTAATAGTGTATTTCATTTAATTTCTTCGATCTGATCGATAAGGTTTTAAAGCTCTTGGCTTTCCCAATACTTCAGCCATTACAATACTTTCTTGTAAACCTTTTTTAGAAATACGTTTCTTTAGATTTTTTTGATTAACGCTTGACTGCTTACTATGGTGTTTAATTACTGTAGGCAAATCGGTATTTGAATATGTTTTTTCATCACTTGTTGGCGCTGGACGCGTTTGAAATCGATTCGCTAAAGCATCTCTTTGTTTTTCGCGCTGTAATTCAATTGATGTTTGAGTTTGATTTGTTTGTTTAGCTTCTGGTACTTTTTCTTCCACTGCTTCTGGTTCAAAGATATTTTCAAACTTTTTCAAGTTTTTTTCTATTTTTTCTTCTAAAGTTTCTTGCGAGTCTCGTGAAGGACTATCTTGTTGCTGTCTCTTTTCTTGAGGTCGCTTGGTCTTTTTAGATCCACCGACTAAATTAGAAATTACCGCAATAATGATAATTACGATAAATAGATTATTAAATACAAAATCCAATATAACATCTATCATATAGATACTCCTATCTGGATACGTTTATTTAGGCTCATGATCCTCTGAATCAGACGAATCAGAAATTCCACCAATTGTATCACGCATGTCTGTATCTGCTTGAATATTTTTATAGTTCATATAATCCATAACACCCATATTACCTGAACGAAGCGCTTCGGCTAATGCACGTGGAACTTCTGCTTCTGCTTCAACAACATTCGCTCTCATTTCTTCTACTTTAGCTGTCATTTCTTGTTCTAATGCTACAGCCATTGCACGACGTTCTTCTGCCTTAGCTTGAGCTATGTTTTTATCAGCTTGTGCTTGGTCAGTCTGTAAAATAGCTCCGATGTTCTTACCAATATCTAC
>CALZEK010000004.1 GCA_945639745.1 uncultured Bacillaceae bacterium | reverse complement strand
CCATGCAAAGAAAAGTTGACGAATTAGGTCGTGTCGTTATTCATATTGAATTAAGACGCTCATTAGATATTAAAGAAAAAGATGCTATTGAAATATATGTTGATGATGATAAAATTATTTTAAAGAAATATGTTGCTAATATGTCTTGTCACATCACAGGAGAAAGTACAGACGATAATGTCGCATTGGCTAATGGTAAATTAGTATTAAGTCCTGAAGGCGCAAAAGAATTAGTAAATGAAATTAAAAATAAATTTGATATATAAATGAAAACAAACACTTAAGTGTTTGTTTTTTTTATTTATTTACGTGAATAATTTGATAAATATCTCTTCGCGATACACCGCGATCATTTGCTGCTTCTTTCATTGCCGCTTTGTTCTTTAATCCCTTTTCTTCATAATAAAAGACATGTTCTTCTACAGAAAGATGACGCCACCATAATTCGTCAGTTTCTACTGGATTAACCATCCCCTCAACAACTATACAACATTCACCTTTTATTTCACGTTCTTTTATTGTTTCTAAAACCTCTTGAATACTTCCTCTAATAAACTCTTCATAAACTTTTGTTAATTCTCGTGCAAGAGTTACTTGTCTATCACCATATACTTTCATAAATTCATTTAATGTATCTTTAAGGCGATAAGGCGACTCATAAAAAATTTGCGTACCTTTTAATTTAGCTAATCGTTTCATTTCATCATGACGTTCTTTTTTCTTTCTAGGTAAAAACCCGTAAAAGAGATATTCATCTGTAGAAAGCCCCGAGCTCACTAATGCTACTAATGCTGCATTTGCTCCTGGTAAAGTAACGACATTTAATTTCTTTATTAAAGCGGCTTTAACAACTTCATAACCCGGATCAGAAATAGCAGGCATACCTGCATCGCTCACTAATCCTATATTTTCTCCCGTCATTAATTTATCAATGATTAACTCTATACGAGATTGTTTACTATGTTCATGATAACTAATTAAAGGTGTGTGTATATCAAAATAATTTAATAATTTTTTTGTATGACGTGTATCTTCTGCAGCAATAAGATTAACTTCTTTTAACATTCTTACTCCACGATATGTCATATCTTCTAGATTTCCAATCGGAGTCGGAATTAAATAAAGTATGCCTGTTTCTTTGTTTTCATAACTTTTTTGAATAAACATCTCATTCACCTCTATTTTTTAAAACCCATACACAATTTGTTTTGTTTCCTCTGTGTAACTACCATCCTCATGATAAAGATATAATGGTGGTAAAATATCTAAATCTGCTTTTCCATCTCTAATTCCTTCAATTAAAATCATAATAGCTGATCTACCTACTTTAGAATATACAAACCGAAGTCGTTTAGGCTCAATTTTATACTTACGCATTAAAGTAATGATATCTACTAATCTTCCAGGGCGATGAACAAGTGCGACCTTACCGCCTGGTCGTACATAAAGTTTACATGCTTTGATAACATCTTCTAAAGAACAACAAACCTCATGTCTGGCAATTGTTAAATGTTCATTTTTATTTTTTTCATTATCATTTGGTGTTTTAAAGTAAGGCGGATTACATGTAACAACGTCAAATTTACTTTGGTGTAATTCAGGTTGTGCTTTTTTTAAATCACCTTCGACAATTTCTATTTGATCTGATAGATCATTTAACATAATCGAACGTTTAGCCATATCAGATAAACGAGTTTGTATTTCTAAACCGTATATGTGACCGTGTGTTCGTTTTGAAAGCAATAAAGGAATAATCCCATTCCCTGTACATAAATCTAATATATTACCTTTTTTTATTGGTAAATATGTAAAATCTGCTAATAATAAAGCATCTAATGAATATGAAAAAATGGTCGGACTCTGAATGATTTTCATTGATTCATCAGCCACTAAATAATCTAAGCGTTCATCATCTTTTAAAACTGACACACAACATCACACTCCTATAAGTAAAAAAACTGTCTCCTTAGAATAGTAGTCATACTATTAGAGACAGTTTGATACTTTTATGATTAATCAAATAACTCTAAACAAAACAAACAGTCACCATCTTGTCTTGGACTTCCAAATTGCATATGGCAGATATGAAAACCTTCTTCATATATGCGAGCTAAATTATCAAAGCCTTCACCAGGAAGATTCGCTTTTGAATTTTCTTTTTCATCTACTTTTACTCGTTTAATTTCTTGTTTATCTAGATAAGAACGCAAATGTTTATTTTCCATAGACATTCGATAGTTTTCCTCAAGCAAATCTGCTAAGTTACCTTTTAATTCTTCAAGTTGTTCATATAATTCGCCTATTTGCGATTCAATATCCGACACCTGCTCGAATACTTTCCTCTTATCCAATGTGATTCACCTCTTTATTTTGTTGCTTGAAGAGAAATTATTTTTTGCTCAATTAATTCATCTAATGTGTAATCTATAATCGTTTCTTCTTCTACGATTTTAATTTGAACAACTTGCTCTAACATATTTAAGTCTGTCACGCGACCAGCACCATATGGTGTAATAATTTTTTCGCCTAAGTCAGGCATATCACGCTTAGCTTGCTCATAATTATCATTTTCGTATTTTAAACAACACATTAGTCTTCCGCACAAACCAGATATCTTCGCTGGATTTAATGATAAGTTTTGATCTTTTGCCATTTTAATTGAAACAGGTTCAAAATCACCTAGAAATGTTGAACAACATAACATTCTACCACAAGGACCTATCCCACCTAGAACTTTAGCTTCGTCTCTAACACCTATTTGACGTAATTCTATTCTTGTTTTAAATAGAGCAGCTAAATCTTTTACTAGATTACGAAAGTCAACTCTTCCTTCAGCGGTAAAGTAAAAAATAATTTTATTTCGATCAAACGTGTACTCTACCTCAACTAAATTCATTTCTAATTTATGATGATTTATTTTTTCAACACCTATATTAAAAGCTTTGCTGGCAAGCTCAATATTCTCTATCATTATTTGTCTATCTTCTTCTGTTGCGATTCGAATAACTTTTTTCAAAGGCAAGACAACATCTTCTTCATCTACTGTCTTATCTACCACAACAACTTCTCCAAATTCAATTCCTCTAATTGTCTCTACTATAACATAGTCTTCTAACTCTATATTAAAATCACTTGGATCAAAGTAATATATTTTACCGACTTCTTTAAACCTTACACCGATTACTTCTATCATTCGAACTCACCTCTATAATTGAAGTACAAATTGTTCCATTAAAAGCGTTGGGTTTACATTTTGCTTCAGTTTTTGTTTTGTTTGCAATAATTCACTCATAATCTTAAGTAGTTTCGCTTTTGAAAAATGCTCAACACCGCTTCTTAAGATTTGATCTGTGTGATTAAAAAACACAAGTGATTCTTTTTTTCCCAATTGCATATATAAAATATCTTTAAATCCTAACAATAATAACTCAAGTCCATAATCAGTTTCTGTGCGATCTGTAATTTTACTCAACCAATTTTGATGAAGATAAATATATCGTTTATCATAATCATTAATAATTGTTTCAATCATACCTACTGAAATATTAATAATTTCTTGGTATGTTTCATTTTCACTTAATTCAATCGCTTCATCTATATTATAGGTGATTGCACTCATAAGTCTAGACTGCTGTTTTGATAAGTTTGCTTCCATCATCTTTTCTTGTAAAACTTCTGTATCTAATGGCTTTAAATCAATCAGTTGGCAACGTGAACGAATAGTTGGAATAATTGCTTGTACATTATCAGTTAATAGAATCGCTGTTGTTTCAATTAACGGCTCTTCTAAAAACTTTAACAAGCGATTAGCTGCTTGATTCGTTAATGTTTGTGCATCATCAATAATATATATCTTTCGTGTTGATTCTAAACTCGAATAAGAAAATTCTTTTCGCAAATAATCAATTTGTTCATTTTTAATAGACTGACCATCTTTTTCAATCCAATGAACATCTGGATGATTTTTTGATTCCACTCGCTTACATACCTGACAAACACCACATGGTTCTACGCCTTGCTTATTAGGACAAAAGATTGTTTGAGTTAATAAAGTAGCGATTTCTAACTTTCCAGTCCCTCTTAAACCTTGAATTAAATATGCATGAGCTATTCGATTCTTTTTAACACTATTTGTTAAAATTTTACTAGCGATAGGTTGTACTTTTTCAAGTGTTGCCCAATTCATTATTAACAACCATCCTTATCTACAATACTTTAATTAAAAACGGAAAAATGATTCGATTGGTAAAATAAAGACAGTTGCTCCACCAACTTCAACTTTTACTGGTTTTGGAATATATGAATCGGCATTTCCACCCATTGGTGATATTGGTGCTACCATTTGTTCGCGCTGTGAACAATTATCTTTAATAATTGCTAAAGCTTCATCTATATGTTCATTTTCGCAACCAATCATTAATGTTGTATTTCCTTCTTTTAAAAACCCACCTGTTGTAGCTAGTTTTGTTGTTTGAAAATTACCTTTACTTAGTGCTGTAATTAGTCTATTAGAATCCTTATCTTGTACGACTGCAATAATTAATTTCATAATGTTTGCCTCCCTAATTCATTCATTTTTTTTAAGATACACGCGAGTGTTTCTGACGCTACCTCGTTTATTTCTTTAGATGCGTCGATTTGCTTAATTCTTTCTGGATATTTATTTAAAAGTAAATGATACCCTTCATATACTTTTTGATGAAATGCTAGTTCTTCTAAATCTAATCTATTTTTTTCACGGTCTTTATTTTGAGCAATACGTGCCAAACCTTCTTCAGGTTTAATATCAAAAAACATCGTAAGTTCAGGATATAAGTCACCTATGGCAAAATTATTAATCTCCAGAACTTCTTTCATTCCGATGCCACGAGCATGACCTTGATAGACTAAACTACTATCAATAAAACGATCGCATAAAACAATATAGCCACGTTTTAAAGCTGGAGCTATGACTTCTATTAAATGTTGTCTTCTTGCAGCAGCATACAATAGCGCTTCTGTTCGCTTCTCCATTTGCGTATTACTTGGATTTAAAATAATCTCTCTTATATTTTCTGCTATCGGAATTCCGCCGGGTTCACGTGTTACAAGCACATTATAACCTAAAGCTCGTAACTCCTGATAAACAATTTCAAGCACTGTTGTTTTTCCAGAGCCTTCTCCACCTTCTACAGTTATAAAATGTCCTTGCACATTTAAATCCCCTTTATAAAATTATTATCTAGTAATATTAATTAAAGTTATATATTATCTCTATTCTAACACGTTTGCGTGTCTATTTTAAAGATTGTGTCATTTTTTAGTTAATTTGTCACTTATAAAGAAAGAACCTCTGTACGTAGGTACAAAGGTTCAGTTCTTTTAAGGATTTGATTTATTTACAGTAATTGTTACCCTATTTATTAATTAGTGATTATACTTCACGACGTCCTTCTAAAGATTTTGCAAGTGTTACTTCATCAGCATATTCTAAATCTCCACCCATTGGTAATCCGTGAGCAATACGAGTTGTTACGATACCCGACGGCTTCACCAAGCGGGAAATGTACATCGCTGTTGCTTCACCTTCAATATTGGGATTCGTCGCTAAAATCAGTTCTTTTACCTTTTCATCTTTAAGTCGACTGATTAAATCAGGTACATTAATGTCCTCAGGTCCTATCCCATCCATTGGAGAGATTGAACCATGTAAGACATGATATTTTCCGTTAAATTCTTTCATTTTTTCCATTGCTATAACATCTTTAGAATCTTCCACAACACAAATAACGGATTCATCTCTTGATTGATCAGAACAAATTGAACATGTGTCTTGATCTGTAATATGACCACAAATTGAACAGTAAGTTAGCTCGCGCTTTGCACTCACTAATGCTTTTGAAAAGTCTACCACGTCATCTTCGTTCATATCAATAACAAAAAATGCAAGTCTTACAGCTGTTTTAGGGCCAATTCCTGGTAATTTTGTAAAGCTGTCAATCAATCTTGAAATTGGTGCAGGATAGTACATCTAATAGCCCCCTTAATTCAGGCAGTTAATTAAAACATTCCTGGAACATTTAATCCTTTAGTAAATTTACCCATCGTTGCTTCTGTTTTATCTTCAATTTGTTTCATAACATCATTTGTTGCTGCTAAAATTAAATCTTGTAGCATTTCAATATCATCTGGATCCACTACCTCTTCTTCAATTTTTACATCAATAATTTTACGGCTACCATCAGCTTTCACTGTAACCATGCCACCACCTGCTGAAGCTTCAAATTCCATTTCTAATAAAGCATCTTGTGCTTTCATCATATCTTTCTGCATTTTTTGCATTTGTTTCATCATGCCACCCATATTACCTTTCATTAATAACTCCTCCTTAAATTTTATCTTAATCTTTGATTTCTAATAATTCTTCTCCAACAAGTTTTTTAGCTTCTTCAATAAGTGGAGAGGCTAATTCTGCTTGTGCATTTTTTTCAATTTCTTGCTCATCCGGCTCGTAACTATTTAAGTAATCTGTCCGCACTTGCTGCCAAGCTTCTTCTGGGAGAGGGATAATCTTATATGATTTTCCTAAAATATCTTCTAGGATAGATTCTACCATATCTTTATGGTCTAAAAACAGCGAACAGTGTATTTCATATTTAAATGCAACAATAATAACATCATCTGAAGCTGCTGCTGGCTTACTATCAATGATTGTAGCATGTGCTGGAGCATGCGCACTTTTTAATCGTGTTAAAAATGCTTCCCAATTGTTCATTGCCATTTGTAGTGGTTCTTTTTTGGCTTCTTTTAAGACTGAATATATTTGCTCATGAGGCACATGGAATTTATTTTGCTTACTTACATGTGACTGACGTTTTGGTTTTTGAGTTGCTTGCGGTTGATCATTATTAGTCACATTTATTTCTTTTAGCTTTTTTTCTAAATTCATCATTTTTTTATGCAATTCTTTTAATTCTATATTATCTGCTAAATCTACTTGATGAGGCAACTCTAATGTTTGAATTGATTGATTATCTTCGTTTACTTTTTTATTAGCAATTGATAATAATGTTATTTCAATAAATATTTTAGGGCTATTTGTCCATTTTATTTGTTGTTGACAGTCATTAAACATAATAATTGCTTCTTGAATCCAATTATTTTCAATTTTATTTGTTACTTGTTTAAAGTTTTCATCCACTATTGCTGTATCTAATACATCTTCTAATTCAGCTGCTGTTTTATAAAATAACATATCTCTTAAATAGTAAATAATATCAAAAACAAATCGAGTCGGATCTTTACCATTTTCAATCATATGATCAAAAAGATAAAGCACTTCTGTTACTTCTTGTTTATGAAGCAATTCTACCATTTCGGTTAAAACAGATTGTGATACGCCACCAGTTACCGCAAGCACATCCTCTAAGATGACTCGTTCGTCACTGTATGATATTGCTTGATCAAGTAAACTTAAAGCATCACGCATACCACCTTCAGCAGCCAAAGCTATTGCTTCTAATGCATTATGATCAACTTCTATTGCTTCTGTTTGAATAATTTCTTCCATACGTTTAACAATTACTTTATTTCCAATTGGTTTAAAATCAAATCGCTGACATCGAGAAATAATTGTTAATGGAATTTTATGTGGCTCAGTTGTTGCTAAAATAAACACAACATGATCTGGTGGTTCTTCCAATGTTTTAAGCAAAGCGTTAAATGCATTAACTGAAATCATATGCACTTCGTCTATAATATAGACTTTATAAGGCACTGAGCTTGGTGCATATTTAACTTTGTCTCGAATATCTCGAATATCATCTACGCTTGTATTTGATGCTGCATCTATTTCAATAACATCTGAGATAGATCCATCTAAAATACCTAAACATGCGCTACATTCATTACACGGTTCTCTTGTCGGAGCTTGTTCACAGTTAATTGTTTGTGCGAAAATTTTTGCCGCACTTGTTTTTCCTGTTCCTCGTGGTCCAGAAAATAAGTAAGCATGAGAAAACTTACTTTCTGAAATTGCATTTTGTAAAGTTTGTGTAATATGCGTTTGTCCTACTACATCAGCAAATGTTCGGGGACGCCAAACGCGATATAATGCTTGATAGCTCATTATAATTACTCCTCTTTTTTCTATCTCTTTAATTATATCTTATTTCTATTATTTATGAAATAAGTAACTATTCTATTATAATTTTACTTAGTTCGTTATTTACTTTAAGCTTTACTTTATGACTCAACTTTTATTTACTAGATGATTGAGAATAAAAATATTAACAAAATTGAGGTGATGACATGAGAAAAACTTATTTACTTGTTATTTTTATCTTAGGAATTAGCATGAGTATTTTAGGGTTTTTTATGCTTTTTAATCCTAGTATCTCCTTAACCAGTGTAACATTAATTATTGGTTTATTGTTTCTCTTAAATGGTGTCAATGAAATTCTTGGTTATATTTCACAAGCTAAAATTTGGAATATTTCCAGATGGCATTTAATTGAAGGTGTTTTTTCTGTATTAATTGGAATGGCCACTTTTTTCTATACTAATCTTGCTGAACAAATTTTTGTATTTATGTTTGCCCTTTGGATTTTGCTTTCGGCTATTTCGCACATCTTTATTTCTCGTACTTTAAAAGGATTACCTGGCACAAATTTAATTTTCTTAATAGGAATTGTCATGTTAGTTTTAGGTGTGCTTTCATTCTTTACTCAGTCGATTGCTGCTATAACTGTTGCAATAATGATTGGAATTTTCTTTATTGCCCAAGGATTTATCTGGATTTCTTTAGGTTTAGTTATTAGAAGACTTAATTAAATTTTAATTATAAAAAAGCAGTCGTCTCGTAAAAACGAAACGACTGCTTTTTTCTATGTAACCGTACACCCAAAATCGATGAAATGGCTCCAAGCGTTACTTAAGTTCACAGCTCTATCTAGGCTATCCCGCGGCACACAAAAGGGTCTACTTACTGCTGCTTCCTTCCGGATCTGACAGGGTTCATAGGTTTCTGTTGCGCAGGACCTAAACGTCAACACTGATTCCTTAAGGCAGACCTTAAAGTCACCCACCTCAAAAGGGAATTCAGCCTTGCTATAGCGGATTGCAAGTTATAGGGCACCGCTACCTCCCCACCTAGTACGGCAAATTATAGTATACCTTTTTATTTAAGTAATTGCAATTATTGTCGATTATTTTTATGCAGTGTAGAACTTATTTTCTACTACGTAGTTGCTTAAAGAAGTTAGTTAATAAGTAACTTGTTTCCTTCTGTTTAACACCTGAAGTAACTATCACCTGATGATTAAACCTTGGGTCATCAAGTAAATTCATTAACGTACCTGCACAACCTGATTTATAATCTGATGCTCCATAAACAACGCGCTTAAGCCGTGATTGAACAATTGCCCCTGCACACATTGGACACGGCTCTAATGTAACGTACAAAGTACAATCTTCTAAGCGCCAACTTGATTTAATTTTATTTGCCCGAGCAATCGCTGTAAGTTCTGCATGTGCTAATGTTTGGTTTGTTGTTTCTCGTTCATTGTAGCCTCTACTAATAATTTCATCATCACAAACAATTATTGCACCGATTGGTACTTCTCCAATCGCTTCTGCTTTTTTTGCTTCTAAGATTGCATAGGCCATAAATTGTTCATCTTTATTATCTCCCATTTATCTATCACCTTATTTATCTTCTTTTTTTCCAAGTTCTTTAGATCTATTTGTTGCACTTTCTACACAAGCAATCAATGCTTCTTTAAAATTATTTTTTTCTAAAGCTTTGAGACCTGCTTCTGTTGTACCTTGAGGACTTGTCACATTTTCTCGCAAAACATTTACTGGCAGTTCAGATGTTTTTAACATATTGCCAGCTCCTATAATTGTTTGAGTGATTAATTCTTTAGCTGTTTTTGCATCGAGTCCTTCTTGGACTGCCGCTTCTTCCAAAGCTTCAGTTAAATAATAAAGATAAGCAGGTCCACTACCTGAAATAGCAGTAACAATATGCATGTCTTTTTCTTCTACAACATTTACTGTACCAATTGCTGCAAATAACTGCTTAGCTATTTGTAAATCATTTGTCGTTGCAAATTCTCCTTGACTAATTGCTGTAGCTGAATAACCAATTGAAGCTGATGTGTTAGGCATTGCACGAATAACTGGTGTATTTTGATTAGTTAGTTGCGCTATTTGCCTTGTTGAAATACCAGCCACAACTGACATAACCAATTGGTCTTTTGTTAAATAAGGTAAAAGCGACTTAATTGCACTTTCTATATCATGAGGTTTTGTCGATAAAACGATTATATTCGCTTCTGATAAGACTTCTTTTTTATCTTGTGAGATAGATATCTGATATTTTTCTTTCATTTCGTCTAAACGTGCTTGATTATCTTTATTTGTAATCCAAATTTGTTCACTTTTCATAAATTGTTTATTTATAATTCCAGAAACGATGGCCTCTGCCATTGAACCAGCACCAATAAAAGCTATTTTTTTCATATTTTTTCTCCTTTAAACAACATATTAAAAAACCTCATAACTCATCCTAATAAAAGGACGGAAATGAGGTTTATATCCGAGTTACCACATAGTTTGACATTTGTATTTCCACTCACATTTTTTAACGCAACATGGTCTGCGTTTAGGGTTAACTAACGACTCAGAGTTAGGTTCAATAATTTGGTGGATTTCTCAGCTTAAGCATCCTTTTCTGTCATACTTATTATTTACTCATCTCTTCACTGTCATATTAATATATTGCTTTAAAATATAATCGGTTTTTTTTATTTTGTCAAGCTTACTTTTCATTTAAGATAATGTGTGAATCATTTGTAAATAATCACTTGTTTTCTGTTTGATTAATTGACTTATCTTTGTGTCATAGACAATTAAAAAACTCGTCCCTGGTCCTGAACTTGCTGTGATGTCTAAATGTTTTGGATAAGTAATCTCTTGATTAACTTGTCTATCAATTGTATATTTAATTCCTTTTGAACTAATCGGATAAATTAAATCAACACCTGATATTTCTGAGAGTTCTTTATAAAGAGACAGTGGAGCAACTTTTTCTTGTTCGTCTATTACAGCTTGACCAACAAGTGGTTGACCTATAATCGCAAGTTCTAATTGTTTAGGCCTTACTTTATTTTTCTTTTCATATGTCTTTTTACCTAACACAACCAGTCCTAAAGCAGATTGATTTAATTTAAAATTAGTTTCAGTACTACCTGTAATTGGTATGTTTTCTAAATTAACTTCTTTTAAGCCTTTGTTTATACCTTTTATTAGCTGGTGCCAGACATCTTCATCATTAAAGTTATGCAAGACAATTGCAAAAGGATTACCACCCGCTGCAATACATTCCATATAAGCAACTCTAAAAGTATAATAACTTACTGTTTCATAACTAACTTTAACATCATCTAGTTCTTTCATGCCGATTGATCCGCTATTATCAGCAGCAACGACAATAACCTCTTCGTTCATTAGAATTTCTTCAGCATCATAACAATAATTAAGCATCTTTTGGCAAATCCGTTAATTGATTTTTAAAAAAAGGTTTGAATCTTGGGATTAATAAAGCTGCAATAATTAAATTTGCAACTGTTGCGATTACTAGTGATGGTAATATACTTAAAAAGAAGGGAAGTCCCATTATAAATATAAACGGTAAGGGCATAATAAATCCATTGGCGATAATAAAAAATGTGTTTGGAATAATTGGTTGAAATGATTGATACAAATTGCCAAAAATCCAAATAACAATCCCCATCCCTAACGCAATCATGAAATGGAAGGGTCCAAGAACAAAACCACTTAATAAAGCAGACATTAAATGACCAACCACTCCAACGACAGCTCCTGAATTCTTTCCTAACCAAACAGCTGCTATTAAAGCTGGAAAAGAATCAAATGCTATACTACCAATAGGTGAAGGTAATTTCACCATGCCCCCTACCACTGATAATGCAATAAATAATGCTAAAAAGCTAATTTTTTTTGCTTTCATTTATCTTTATCCTTACGATCTTTACGACTTTCTCTAAATACAACTGCACTTCTTTCATATTCGACATCACTAATTCCTGCTCGATGATTAACAATTCTTGCAACAGCAAAGAAATAGTCTGATAAACGATTTAAATACTGTAAGGCAAGTTCTGACGTTGTCTCATCTTGCTTTAATAATGAAACGACTTGACGTTCAGCGCGTCGTGCAATCGTTCTAACGATATGAAGTGTCGCAGCTGCTTTTGAACCACCTGGTAAGATAAATTTCTCTAATGCTGGTGCTTCTTCAGTATATCTATCTATTTGTTCTTCTAAATAAGTAATCATCTCTGAAGTCATTTTATCTGGTCGTTTATCAACAACACTTGCTAAATCGCCACCTAAATCAAATAATTCATGTTGAATTTTAATTAATTCATCTGCTATATCTTGATTTTTTTCTAAATCTAATTCTGCATGAGCCAGTGCAACAAAACCATTCAATTCATCAACTGTCCCATAAGCCTCTACGCGCAAATCATCTTTATCAACGCGTCCTCCGATAATACCTGTTTTTCCTTTATCTCCTGTACGTGTATATATTTTCATTTTAAATTCCCCCTATTTTAATTGTTTATTTATTCCGTACCAAATGACGTCATAGCGTTGACTCATTTGAACTAATTTTTGATACATCAATCCAGTCATATCTCGCCACTCTCTATCACTTGCCTCTTTTGGAACGACACCTTTTGAAATGTCATTTCCGATAACTATTAAATTACCATTTGGATTTGATGTTTCCCAATTTAAACAATTCAAAATGAATTCTTCTGTTTGGCTCGGTATAGAAATTTCATTATTGAAAAAGTTTTTGACGTATAGTTCAATACCTTGAATAATCAAATATTTTGTTTTAATATTTGAAAAGTCATTTGGTAAGACATCATCATTATAACTTGAATACTTAATAAAATCAGCTTCATTAGATAATTGATAGAATTCTTTTACAAAATGCCATTTTCCATTGAAGGCACCACCCGTAATGACATGCATGGATTTTCCTCCTTAAATTCAGTTTGTGTACTCATTAATTGAAAACCTCGAGCAAAAGGAACTTCCCATTCAAAAAAAGAATGAGAGTGATTTGTCAATTTAGTTAATAGATAGCGAATCACACCACCATGAACGACTAAGACGACATGATTTAATTCTTCTTGCAAAATTTCTAATTTTATCTGATTTATACTTTTATCGATTCGATTAGTAAATTGATTAAATGATTCTCCATTTGGTAATTGATATGTAAATAAATTATTTAACCATGTTTGATAGTTTGGATTTTCTTTTAATTCTTCGTATGTTTGTCCTTCAAACTCCCCAAAATGCATTTCTCTTAATTGTTTATCTTGTTTAATTGGATATTTTTCTTGGAATAATAACTGAGCAGTTTGAGTTGTTCGCTGTAAGTCACTTGTATAAATACGATTAATTTCAGTTGAAAATATTTTTTCTTGTTGATAATACTTAGCGATTGCTTTAATTTCACTAATGCCTTTTTCACTCAATTTAGAATCTATCCAACCACTATAACGTGTTGCTTCGTTATCTAAAGTCCGCCCATGACGTAATAATGTAATAACCACATTAGAAACCATAAAATCAATTCGACTCCTTCTATACCTGCTCCTGATAAATCACCTGTTAGGCCTCCAAATTGATTAAGAACAAATCGTTTGAAAATAATGTAGAGTACGCCTATTAATCCAAAAATGAATGTAAAGATAAACATATAATCTAAATTATAAATACCCAGTATAATAATTATTGGGATAATGTAACTTAAATAATATTTTAAAACATCTTGATTTGATGAATGAAATAAATAACCTAAGCCTGTTTTTTTAGCAGGAACAATTAATAAAAGTCCTAAACCAGTAAATAACCGACTAAAAAAAGGGATAAAGACAATGTAAATATATAGACTTGAATCAGCTGTCGAAATGATTTCATAAATAAACAAAAATTTAAACGTTAAATTAAACAATAAACCGAGAACTCCAAAAGCACCTACTTGCGGATCTTCCATAATTAAAAGTCTTTTTTGTTTATTTTGATATGAAAACAAAGCATCTGATGTATCTATCCAACCATCGAGATGAATACCACCAGTTAATATAATCATTGAGGCAAGAAAAATAATGGTGATTGCTAGATGAGATAAGGAAGTAAATTCCATTAATCCAGCTAATATGAATGCATAAATAATACCTAAAAACATACCAAATAAAGGTAATGTGATAATCATGCCAGTTAAGTTTGATTTTGTCATTTCGATTTCTTTTCGAATTGGAATAATTGTAAAGAATTGTAAATTAATTAAAATTCCCAACCAAATATTAATGATATTTATCACCCTTTAACTTTGCTTCATCAAAATAGGCATACTCGATTCTACTGAATAGGCTTGATATGCTTCTTTGACAATTAATTGATGAAGTTCTCCTAACATTTGACTATATATATTAACATAGTTTGTTTGATTTTTTTGATCATGAAATATGTCGTTTGAAACAATAATCAAAGTATCAACATGTTGACTAATTGTTCTAATCTCATTGATTATATGATTTTTTACTTGATTCCATGTCACGCTATCGACGCTTGTTTCTTCTGTAATATTTCGTTCATAAAATTCATTATTTAACCATACTGTCAAACAATCTAATAACATCACGCTACCAACATGTTCTTTTTTCATAGCTTGAGCTAAATTACTGGCTCTTTCAATTGTTTGCCAATGATGACGACTTTTATTTCGTGTATGTTGATGATGTTCGATACGTTTTTCCATCTCTTCATCAAAACTAATTGAAGTTGCCAAATAATATAACGAAGAATTTCTTTTTCTTGCTAATTGTGATGCATATAATTCAGCAAAAGTACTTTTTCCACTTCTTACACCACCAGATATAAAAATCAATTGATTTCGCGCCATCTTTTTAATGCCTCCAGAAAAAGACTATTTTCTTGTTTAGTTTTCACAGCTACTCTTAACCATTTACCAGCTAAACCAGGAAAATTAACAGTATGTCTTAAAACAATTCCTTGTTCTAATAAATAAATAAACAAAGCTTGTAAATCAGTCCTTGTTTGATCACGCACTAAATAATAATTCACTTCACTTTCAACTACTTCAAATGATAAGTTTGTTAAACTTTTCATCATTCGTTGACGTTCTTCAGTTATATATACTTGAGTTTCTTTAACAAATTCAGATTCATTTAAACATAATTGCCCCACCTCTCCAGCTATAGCATTAATATGCCAATGAGGTAAATAAGCTTGAATTCTTTTAATAATTGAGGGATGAGCAACTAGATAACCTAAACGTAAACCTGCTATTGAATAAATTTTTGTTAACGAGCGCAGAAAAATCAGATTACTATATTCTTTGTATAATTCGATACTTTGATCATAATCAATTAAAAAATCATAGAATGCTTCATCAATAACAAATAAACAATTATGTTTAAAACAAATATTTGCCATCTTTTTTAACAATGGCTTTTTTATATATTTACCTGTTGGATTATTTGGATTACATAAAAACACTGCTTCTTTTTCTTGAATTGCTTGTTCGAATTCATTTAAACAGATTGTTTGATTAGGTTGGATTGTATAATAATTAATTTGGCAATTATGTGCTCGACACACTCTTTCATATTCTGAAAATGTAGGCTGAATAATTAATATTGATTTATTACGCAAATGTAATCCTAATAAACTAATTAATTCTGCTGCACCATTTCCTAATAATAAATGTGCTTGATCAATAGACAAGGTGTCACTTAAAGTTTTCATTAATTTTTTATTTTGTGGATCCGGATAGTCCGCTACTTGATTAATAAAGCTAGGCCAAAGTTCTTTTACCTTATCTGGCATCCCAAGTGGGTTTATATTAACACTAAAATCAATCAATTGTTTTGGTTTTTTTATCTGATAATAATCATATAAATAATTTGGATTAGAGCCATGTGAAGGCAATGACAATCACAACACCACCAATAATAAATAATTTTGTTACACGATTCATAATATGAATTGTTTTAATAATATCATCCGCTGCCAATTCATTTATCGGCTTACCCAATAAGGGTGCTTTTGATATTTTACCTTTATATGTATTTATTCCGCCAAGCTGAACACTTAAAATGATAGCGACTGCCGCTTCGTTCCAACCACTATTTGGACTTTTATGTTTCTTTGCATTTTCAATTAGGCTTAATAAGTTTGCTTTATAATTACGAAGCGACGACTTTGTCGTTAATAACATTAATAATCCAGTTATCCGTGCGGGTATCCAATTCACTAAGTCATCCAATCTTGCAGATGCCCAGCCAAATGCTTGTAATTCATCTGTTTTATAACCGACAACTGAATCACATGTATTTATTGCTCGATAAACTAATGCTAAAGGTGCTCCACCAATAAATGCCCAAAACAATGGAGCTGTAATTCCATCAGTCGTATTTTCAGCTACTGTTTCGACAGTTGCGCGCGTAATTTCTTTTTCTGATAAATTAACTGTGTCTCGTCCAACAATCCAAGATAACTTTTCTCGAGCTTTTACTAAATTATTATTTTTTAATGGCTGATAGACCAAAATGGCTGCTTGTTTTAGACCTTTTTGTGAGATTGTTGTTGCAATTAAGATAGATTCAATAATAAATCCAAAAATAAAATCAACTTTATAAAGGTAAGATAATAAAAAAACCGTGAAAAAATACACAATAATAAGCAAACTGATTAAACTAAGCATTCCTGATAATCTTTTTAGTCGTCCCTGATTAAACCGACGTTCACAAAAATTAATAAAATGACCGAATAATTTTACTGGGTGTGGCCATTTCGGAGGATCTCCTACAATTAAATCTATATAATAAGCTAATACAATTGTTAAACTAGCTATCATTGCTTTTAATATTCCCATAATAATTTTCTAACGCTTGTTTGGTTGTTTGATAAACTGCTTTACCAATTTGTGATCCTAATGGTGTGATTGGTCCTCCAAATTCTAATTGAGCACCTTCTTGAGTTGCAGCAACTAAAATACTATCAGTTGAGGTTCCTGTTGCTAATGTCTGAGTGAGTTGATCTAAAACATTTAGTTCTCGTAATGCGATTGTTTTAGCTTCAGTTGCGGTTACGATTGATTGTAAAAATGCTTCTTCTGTTAATTTACCACTAACGAATATCCATGTGTTGATTGTCCCTGGAATTAATTTAAACTCATGCTTTTCTCCTAAAGATGCATCAATTGCATTATTAACACCTGCAGTAACAACAACTAATAATGAAAAATCGCCTGTTTCAATCTCACTAATCCCTACATTCTCTAATTGAGCTGCAGTCATCATTGCTACTGTTTCTGATTCTTTTAAAGAAGATTGCTTCAAATAGTGACACATATCCTGTTTATAGTCTTTTATATTATATTTATTATCTACATGGCGGTTAATAAAGTGCTTATACCAACCTAATCCTGAATTAAGGACGCCTGATGACATTGTCCGAAGCGGTATAGGTGATTTTAAAATAATATGCTCTTCTTTTATTTTAAGCAATGTTTGATTAATTTGGATTTTTTGTTTTCTTTGCTTATCTTTAGAGGGCTTTAACATAATTTGCGGCTTTGCTAATGTCGTATGTGCAAATCTCTCTACTTCTGTGTGATAAGTCTGATTTATTTGCTTAGGACGTAAGACTGTCTCAGGTGCATCATTTAAAACTATTTCACCATCGTTAAGTAACATAATTTGATCGCAATATAAACTTGCAATATTTAAGTCATGAAATATTGCAACAACTGTTAATTCTTCACTCTCAATATTATTTTTTAATAAATCAAGTAATTCTTTTTGATAAGCAAGATCTAAATGATTAGTTGGTTCATCTAAAATAAGTATTTCAGGCTCTTGTGCGAGTGCTTGTGCGAGTAAAACACGTTGTCTCTCACCACCTGATAATTGATCAAGTGTTAAATGACCAAACGAGTCAATCCCAGTTGATTTCATAACACGGGTCACAATTTCTTGATCTTTTTGTGTTTCCGTGCGAAAAAATCCCTCTTTAAAAGCATACCGTCCTAGCTCCACAGTTTCTTGAACCGTAAATGCAAAGTGTTGTGTATTATGTTGACTTAATACAGCAATTTCCTTTGCTAATGCTTTAGCACTATATTTTTGGATAGAATAATCATGAATATATATTTCTCCTGAATCAAAAGGAAGCACACCACTCATCATTTTCACTAATGTTGATTTTCCACTACCATTTGGGCCAATAATGCCAAAAAAATCTTGTTTTTTAACATGAAGTGATAGATTTTTAATTACCGGATGATGATTATGATATCCACCTGTCAGATTTTTAATTTTTATCATGAATTTCTTGCTCCTTTAATATTTTGCCTGATTAATATTAATGCAAAGATAGGCGCTCCGATTAGTGATGTAATAACACCAATTGGAAGTTCTTGTGGCTGAATAATAATACGTGAAACAAGATCTGCTGCAATTAAAAAAACAGCTCCAATTATCATTGATTTTGGTAATAAACTGCGATGTTCTGGGCCAAATAATAATCTAATGAAATGAGGTATGACAAGACCTACAAAGCCAATTACACCTGATACACTTACTGCTGCACCTGTTAACATTGAACCGGCAATTAAAATAATCATTTTTTGTCGTTCAACATTAACTCCAATATGTTTTGCTTGTTCTTCACCAAATGAAAAAGCATTTAATTCACGTGCATTAAAAAGTAAGACTAATGAACCTACAATGAAAAAAGGTAAAATAATTAATACATGTTCCCAGCCACGCATGGCAACACTACCAAGTAACCAACCGATTATTTGTCGCAATTCTTCCCCAGTTAATGTAATCATTAAAGAGATTAAAGCACTTAGAAATGAACTAAAAACAATTCCTGTTAAAATAATAGTTTCTACACGCATTGCTTTATCAATTTTTCTTGCGAATGTAAGAACAATAATCAATGTTATAAATGAAGCAAGAATACTTGCTAGAGGAAGTGTATATATATTTAAAAACGGAATGGAAATCCCGAAAAATATTGTCATTACTGCTCCAACACTTGCTCCTGATGATATCCCTAGTGTGAATGGATCAGCTAAGGGGTTACGTAATAAACCTTGAAATGCTGCACCTACTAAAGAAAGTGATGCACCTACTAATCCTGCTATAATAACTCGTGGTAATCTAATTTTCATAATAATGTTTTCATGCATACTAATTTCTTCTGGAAGGTTTACATTAAATAAAAACCCCTTAAAGATAGTCAAAATATCTCTAAGAGGTATGTTAACCGTACCAATTGACACACCTAATATAATCGCACTTAGTAAAAGCGCGATTAAGATTAGATAAGTAATGATTGATTTAGTTTGCAAAAAGATCTGGATAGATGGCTTTTGCAAGTTCTTCTGCTCCCTCTACAAGACGTGGTCCTGGACGACTTACTAAGTCCTCATTCACGTCATATATTTCTTTGTTTTTTACAGCTGTTAAATCACTCCAAGCTTTTCGATCTGTAATTTCTTTAATCGGATCCTCTACATAACTACCATAAGTTGTAATAATAATATCTGGATCCATTTCAATAACAGCTTCTTCATTTACTTGAGGCCACCCCTCTAAGTCTCCTGCACTATTTTCAGCGTTAATCTTTTCTAAAATAGTATTAATAAATGTATTTTTTCCTGCTGTATATGTTTCTGGTGCAGGACTAATTTCTACATAGACAGATTTAGGTTCTTCAATTTCTGCAACTTTATCTGATAATGATGCTAATTTTTCTTCCATATCTGATTCAATTTTATCTGCTTGTTCAGTTGTACCCGTTACTTCTCCGATTAAATGAATCGCGTCATAAACTTCATCGAAATTTTCTGCTGTTTTTACAACGAGTACTTGAATATCTGCATCTCTTATTTGATCTAAAGCATCTTCATCGACTGATTCATCTGCTAATACAAGGTCTGGTTCTAAAGAGATTACTTTTTCTACATTAATTTGAAAATCACCAATTGTTTCTTTTTCTGTAGCTTCTTTAGGATAATTATCAAGCGATGTCACACCGATTATTTCATCATCTAAACCTAATGCAAAAGCGATTTCAGTATTACTTGGTAAAACCGAAACAATTTTCTCTGCTTTTTTTTCAAAAGTCAGTTCATTATCTGTTGCATCTGTTACCGTTAGTGGAAATTCTGTTTCCTTGGTTTCTGCTTTTTCTTCAGATTCACTCGCTTGATCATCATTACTACTACAACCAATCATAACACTTAAAGCTAAAACTAATAAAAATGCTAAATAACTGAATTTTTTCATGTTTTTTCCTCCTTATAATATAAAAAAACATCTCGATTTGAGATGTTTGGGCACACAAGTGATATATGTATCCGTTCTATCCTCCGTAGATCGATTAATAAGTTATCAACCAAAATATCCTGACTTAACTAAAATAAGTTTCACAGTGGCGGGACCGTGTTAGATTTACACTAACTTCCTTTTGGAATGATTTAAGTATTCTATTAGTTATATTATACACTAGATTAAAGTTATTTGTTAATTTTAAATTCTATATAAAAAAGTCCATTACATAATGTAATGGACTTTTTTATAAAGGAGGAAGAGGGATTCGAACCCCCGCGGGCTTTGACACCCCTGTTGGTTTTCA
>CALZEK010000003.1 GCA_945639745.1 uncultured Bacillaceae bacterium | reverse complement strand
ATGTATTTGGAGCTCCACGTCTTACCGCTTTTGCATGATGTGTCATATCATCTATTGTTACTTCTGTAGTTGATTGGTAGCCTAACATAACCATTCCTAAAGAATCTCCTACTAAAATCATATCCACATTTGCTTCTTCAACTTGTTTTGCAGACGGATAATCGTAAGCTGTAATCATAACAATTTTTTCATCATTAGCTTTCATTTTAAAAAAATCTTTGTTCATTAACATTTGAATAGATTCCTCCTATTAAAACCATGATATTTCAGCTGAATACACTCTTTCAATTTCCCCTTGATTTCTTTCGGCCAATAGTGCGCCATCTTCAGCAATGCCTAAAAATTTACCTTGCCATGTTTCTTGACTCGTTGTTATTTCAAGAAGTTCATTAATTTTAAAACCATATTTTTCCCAAGTTGTTTTTATATGTGGAAATCCTTGTTCTAAATATAAATCAAATTTTTCTTCAAATGACTTAATAATTCCTTGAATCAAATCTGTCATATTCAGTATTGTACCAGTTTCTATACTTAATGAAGTTACTTTAGATTGTAATTCTTCTGGAAAACTTTTTAATGATTGATTTACATTAAGACCTATTCCAATAACAATATATAACACCTTATCTTGTTCAGCTTGCATTTCTGTTAATATGCCCGCAACTTTTTTTCCATTTATTAAAATATCATTTGGCCATTTAATTTGTGGTGTAATATCTTTATACTCATCAAGTACTTGCGCTAAAATCGTTGCTGTCAGAAGTGTAATTTGTGGAGCTTCGTATGGCAATATATCCGGTCTTAAAATTAAGCTCATCCAAATGCCTTCATTTTTTTTTGAATGAAATGACCGATCGGCTCTACCTTTTCCACTCGTTTGTTCATCAGCAATTACAATTGTTCCATGTTCAGCTCCTTCTAAAGCAGCAATATGAGCTAATTTCTGAGTTGATAATACTGATTCTTTGTGAATGATATGATGACCTAACCAATTCGTTTCTAATCCCCATTTAATTGTATTTTCACTTAATTTATTTGGAAAGCTAATTATTTTATATCCTTTACGAGACACACCTTCAATAATATAACCGTCTTTTTTTAATTCATTCATATGTTTCCAAATAGCACTTCTTGAAATCCCAAGTTTTTCTGAAAGTAATTGACCTGAAATATAATCATTTTTTCTTGAAGTCTCAGATAATATTTCAATTAATTTATTTCTTGTCGATTGCATTTGATCCATTCCTTTATTTTATAATTATTATTTTTTAATTGTTTATAAAGTACCGCTTTCTCGACATCTTCTATTATCTCATTAATCCATTTTCCTTTATTTAAGTGCGGGAATAATTTAATAATATCATTTCCGTTTATATTTAATTCTTTGCGGGAACTAATTACTAAAAGCTGTTTTTGTGATAACAAATCTTCAGCAATTAATTTAACCTTATAGTACATATCGACTACTTTTACGAAAGAATCTATTAAATTAATATCTAAATGATAAAGTAGTAATGTATTGAGACCATTTATTTCATAATCTTTTAATGCTCTTATTAAATTATTTGATTCATTTTTGATTGTATTTGATAGTTTCCAGGTATTTATCCAATGATTTACAGTGATCGTTCCATTGATTAAGTGAAAATAACTAATTATTTCACTAAAACGATTAAATGGTTGGATATTTTCAGATAAGTGCTCAATAAAGTGATAATTTTCTTTAAAGATAGGTAATTCTTTATAGATTTCTGTTGCTTGCAAATATTTCAGGCCTTTTTTTAGATAGGTCCCACTAAAAAACTTCTCTATTTCTATTGTAACTCGTTCAACTGATAAATGGTTAATCTCGCTTTTTAATTCAGACATCATTTTAAGTGTGGCACGATCAATATCAAAATTTAATTGACTAGAAAACCTTAAAGCTCTTATGATTCTAAGCGGATCTTCCATAAGTCTTTCGTAAGGTGAATTGACTGTTTTTATAATTTGATTTGCAATATCTGTTTTTCCATTAAACATATCTACAATTTTTCCTGATTCATCCATCGCCATAGCATTGATTGTAAAATCTCTTTTACTTAAATCAGCAATTAGATTCACAGTATCATCTTTATGATCATTATTTAATAAATTTCTAAATGTCGTCACTTCATAAGATACTTGATTATATCTAACAATAACTGTTCCATGTTCAATTCCTACTGGGATTACTTTTTTAAAGATAGTTTTAATATCTTCTGGGAAAGCTGATGTTGTAATATCAATATCATTTATATCTTTCTTTAATAAATAATCACGAACACAACCACCAACAAGATATGCTTGAAAACCATGTTTTTTTATTTGTTTTATTAGAGCGTACGCATCTTCAAATGACTGATCTGACATTTATGGGTCTCCTATTTATTATTTAATACTGATTTATATAATTCTAAATACTGATTTACAATTGTAGCTGAGTGAAATTTTGTTTTACTTCTTTCATAAGCTAATTGACTCATTTGACTAAGTTTAGTTGAATCATTTAACAAATTGATAGCATAGTTGGCTGCTTTAATTGTATCTCCTAATTCTACTAAATATCCAGTTTCATTATGGTTAATCACCTCAGGTATTCCACCAACATTGGTTCCTATTGTTGGTACTTCATTTGCCATAGCTTCTAAGATAACTAAACCAAAACTTTCTTGTTCTGACATTAATAGAAGTAAATCAGAAATAGACAATAAATCACTAATATTTTTTTGACGACCTAAAAATATCACTTTATCGTTTATATCTAATTGGTCTACCGTATCAAAAGCAGTTGGTGATTCTGGTCCGTCTCCAACTAAGATGAGTTTTGCTTTAACTTTATTTTGAATTTTAGCAAATGTTTGAATAACATCTTGAATACGTTTTACTTTTCTAAAATTAGAAATATGAATAATAACTCTTTCATCATTAGCTATATTATATTGTGGTTTTAGATATTCGCGATCTTTTTTATAATAATCTTCATCATTAATAAAATTATAAATAACGTCAATGTCTCTTTCTACTTCTAAAACCTCTCTCGTTTGTTTTGCTAAGTCATGAGAAACAGCCGTTACTTTATCAGATTTTTCTATTCCATATTTTATCATTGGCTTAAAAGTCTTATCCATTCCTAAAACTGTAATATCTGTTCCATGTAGTGTAGTAATTATTTTAACGTCATGTTTAGCTATATCTTTGGCAAGAATTGCACTTATTGCATGAGGCATAGCATAGTGAACATGGAGTATATCAAGTTTTTCACGATCAATAACTTCAGCCATTTTAGCAGCTAATGCTAAATCATATGGCGGATGTTTAAATACAGGATAATAACTTATTTCAACTTCATGATAATAGATTTCAGGCTTGATACAATCTAACCTAAAAGGCATACCTGATGTTATGAAATGTATTTCATTTCCTGCTTCAGCTAACAGTTTTCCTAATTCTGTTGCTATTATACCTGATCCACCAACTGATGGATAACATGTAATTCCAATTTTCATCATATGCTGTCATCCTTTACTTTATAAAATATGTTCTAAACCATACACTAATTCTTCTAAATCTAAGACAGCATTTATTGATAGTGCAATTCCATCCATGAAAGATTCTCTATCGAATGAATCATGCTTAATCGTTAGTAATTGACTTTTTCCTCCAAAAATTACTTCTTGATGTGCTACTAATCCAGGCAAACGAACACTATGTACGTGCACCCCTTCAGATTCTGCACCACGAGCGCCTTTAATAATTTCAAATTCATCTGGATGACCTTGCGATTTTTCTTTTCTTTCATTTTTAATTAATTCTAAAGTTTTCATAGCTGTTCCTGATGGTGCATCAACCTTATTGTCATGATGTTTTTCAATGATTTCTACATCTGGAAAATATTTAGCTGCTTGTTTCGAAAATTCCATCATTAAGACAGCACCTACAGCGAAGTTAGGTGCAATAATACCACCTAGTTTTTTTTCTTTAGCCAATTTAGTTAATGTGTCTATTTGTTCATTAGAAAATCCTGAGGTACCAACTACAGGGCGTAGGTTATTTTCTAATGCAGCCAATGTATGTTTATACCCCACTTCAGGTATCGTTAAATCAACAAAAACATCTGCAGACACTTCTTTAAATAGTTGCTCCATATCTGTGTAGATAGGTACTTCCTTATTAAATTGTGGTAAGATTTCAGATAGTTTTTTATTTTCATAACGATGATCTAAACAAGCTACTAGTTCAAATTTCTCATTATTTAAAATCATATTCACTGCTGATGTTCCCATTTTTCCACGGGGACCAGCAAGGATTATTTTAATTGACATACGTAATCACTCCATTTATATATTTAAAAGCTTTATCGTACATTATAACATGCTATAAAACGAAAGCTCATATATTTATTAAAGTCTTTTTATATTTCAACTTGATAAATGTATACTATCGTTTATAATTTTAGATGACTAAATTGATTATACCTAATAAACTATAATTCTTAAAGGATGTGAACTCATATTTTAAAAGGCATTAAATTAAAAAATACTTTATTTATAATTTTAGGATCTGCTATTTTTTCTTTTGGTATCGTTCATTTCAATATGCAAAATAATTTAGGTGAAGGTGGATTTACTGGTATCACACTTTTATTATATTTTTTATGGGAAATAAACCCAGCAATTTCTAATATTATATTGAATTTACCTGTTTTTTTTATAGGTTTTAAATATTTAGGGAAAAATACATTTATTTACACTATTATAGGTACTTTAAGTGTCTCATTATTTTTAGAAATCTTTCAAATCTTCTCTCTAAATATTCCATTGCATTCTGATATGACACTTGCAGCACTTTTTGCAGGTGCATTTATTGGTGTTGGTCTTGGTATTGTTTTTAGAAATGGAGGTACTACCGGTGGTGTTGATATTATCGCTCGTATTGTTCATAAATACTTAGGATGGAGTATAGGAAAATCAATGTTTATCTTTGATTTAATAGTTATCTCTACTTCAATTATTACTTATTTAGAATATGTAGAAGGTATGTATACCCTAGTTGCTGTTTACATTGGAGCAAGAATCATTGATTTCATGCAAGAAGGTGCATATGCTGCAAGAGGTGCAATGATTATTTCTACAAAAAATAATGAAATAGCAAGCAGTATTACTAAAAATCTTGAACGTGGTGTAACTATTATTGATGGAACAGGCGGATATACTAAGAATGTACATAAAATACTTTACTGTGTTGTTCCTAAAAATGAAATAATGCGATTAAAAAACACGATTCAAGATATTGATCCTCATGCATTTATTACATTCACAAGTGTTCATGAAGTTCTAGGCGTTGGTTTTACCTTAGATGATAATAAAAACCCGTTAAATAATTAAAAAGGACTGGATATTGGTTAAATTCTTCTAAAAGCTTATTGATTTAAGCTTTTAGAAGGTCTCCCTTATCAGTCCTTTAATTAATCTCTATTATTTAAGAATATGAGTAAAAATCGCATTAACTCTGCTACTGCGACAAGTGCTGCTGCTACGTAAGTAAGTGCTGCCGCATTTAATACTTTCTTTGTATCACGTTCTTCAGCATTAACAATTATACCTGTAGATACAAGTTGATCCATCGCTCTAGACGATGCGTTAAATTCAACAGGGAGCGTGACTAATTGAAATAACACGGCAAATCCCATAAATAAAACACCAATACCAATTAAATTATTAGCACTAAAAATAATCCCTGCTAGTATTATAAACATGGCACTATTTGAACCAAATGAAGCGAGTGGGACTAAAGCTGTTCTAAATTTAAGAAACGTATATTCCTCAGCATCTTGCATAGCATGACCAACTTCATGTGCAGCTACAGCAGATGATGCCATGGAATGCCCATGATAATTATCTGTCGATAACCTAACTACTTTACTTCTCGGATCATAATGGTCAGTTAAAGTTCCTTGAACTTCTTCAATTCTAACATCATAAAGCCCATTTTGATTTAATATTTCTTGAGCGACTTGTGCACCTGTTTTCCTACTTGATGTAGCTATATTTGAATATTTTTTATAGGTTGATTTAACTTTCATTTGAGCAAGAAATGGCACAATCATTAAGATTGCAATATAGATTATAAATGTACCCATTGACATATAATAATTCCTCCTTATTTTTATAATGTGTTTATATACTCAATTTTAATCAATTAGTCAGTAAAGGTCAATTAAAACTTCTCGCGTCCAACCTTTTTTAATAAATAATAAATTAATATTATTGTAAAAATCGAAAGCCAAAAGGTGAAATAACCAATTTCATTTTGATATAAGGATAAAGACGAATATATTGGCATCATATCAAAAACGTAATCAATTATTTCATTATGTAATAAAACAATAGCTGCAACCGTTAAGTGCTTTAATTTAATTTTATAATATGGCAAATACAATAAACCTTGAATTGCCATAGCAGCGTGAGATCCGATTAACATATATCCTTGCCAAGGTAACTCACCATTAACAATTAATGTTAATAAATTCATAACGACCGCCCAGACGCCATATTTAAACAATGAAGTAACTGCTAATGCTTCAAGATAAGGAATGTTTTTATTAAATATAAAAAATAAAATGAATACTGTAAAAAACAAAGTTGCTGTAGGGCTATCAGGCACAAACGGAATAAAAATATTAGGAGTTATCGCTAATTGGCTTCCATACCAATAATAACCATAAATTGTGCCAATCAAATTAATGATAAAAAGTATGATTAAAAAACTCTTTTGAGTTAATAAATAGTGTATTTTAATTATTATCACCTGTTTCTCTATTGGTAATAAAAAAAGCACCTTACCAATAAATGGTCAAGGTGCTATTTTATATATTATTCATTCGCTTGTTCGTTGACTGATAATATAAATTCAACTAAATCGTCTAATTCCTCATCTGATCCATCAAACATGTCTGCTGGCATATCTCCAACACCGTTTACTGCGATGTCTTTGATTTCTTCACCTGAGTACTCTGTCCCTATTAATGCAGGACCTGCAGCTCCACCTTCTAATGAATCACCATGACAACTTAAACAACTGTTTGCATAAACATCATAACCTGGATCATCCATATCAACTTCCATCTGTTCTGATTCTGGAATTGGTTTGTTGTCTTCTGCAATTTGTTTCCAATCAACAGCAGCTGCTGATTCATAAGTTAACCACATTGTTGCTGATAAACCTAATATCATCATACCTACTGCAACTGGACGTGTTGCTGGTCTTCTACCTGGTCCATTATCTAAGAATGGTGCAAGTAAAAGTGCTCCAAAAGCCAATCCTGGTAATACAAGAATTCCAAATAAAATATATGGTCCACTTGCAAAGTCATATTTTAATAATTCATATAAAAATAAGAAATACCAGTCTGGTAATGGAATATATGCTGCATCCGTAGGATCAGCTAATCCTTCTAATGGTGATGGAGCAGCAATTGTTACACTTAAAAATCCAATTAGGAAGACAGATCCAACTAACCACTCTTTTAATAAGAAGTTGGGCCAGAATGCTTCTGTACGACCTGGATACTCTGAATAATCTTTGGGTATTTGAGAAGTCTTTTCAGCGTTCACACGTGAATCGCCAACATACTTCATACCTTTACCTCTCTTCACAGTTTTCCCCTCCTCTTATAATGGTCCAGCAATACCTTGTCTACGAATTAGTATAAAGTGTGCTGCTAATAATCCAAATAATGCGCCTGGTAAGAAGAAGACATGAATTGCAAAGAATCTTGTCAACGTCTGAGCTCCAACAATCGTTGGATCACCAGCTAATAATGTTTTTAAATAAGTTCCAATAAACGGAACTTGTTCTGCGATTTCAAGTCCTACTTGTGTAGCAAAGTAAGCTTTGTTATCCCAAGGTAATAAGTAACCTGTGAATCCTAAACCTAACATGACGAAGAAAATTAATACTCCAACCATCCAGTTTAATTCACGTGGCTTCTTGTAAGCTCCTTGGAAAAACACACGCATTGTATGTAATAATAGCATTACAATTACAACACTCGCACCCCAATGATGCATTCCACGAACAATTTGTCCATGAGCAACTTGTGTTTGTAGATAGTATACTGATTCCCATGCATTTTCGATATCTGGTACATAATACATTGTTAAAAACATTCCTGATAAAATTTGAATAACAACTACGAAAAACGTTAAACCACCAAAACAATAAACGAATGCTGAAAAATGATGTGCTGGGTTAACGTGCTCAGGAACTTCATGATCTGCAATGTCACGCCAGATAGGCGTAACATCTACTCGGTCATCAATCCAATCATATAACTTTTGTAGCATCTTTAATTACGCCTCCTCTCTAGGCCTTGGATCTCCAAGGAATAACATTCCATCTTCTACTTTGTGTTCATAAACATGTAGTGGCTCTAAAGGTGGTGTTCCTGGAATGTTTGTACCATCTTTTTCATAACGCCCGTTGTGACATGGGCAGAAAAATTCATTTGGATGGTCTTCACTACCTTCCCAGTTTACAAAGCACCCTAAGTGTGTACAAATCGGTGAGAATGCTTGAATATCACCGTTTTCGTCTTTAAATACCCATGCTGTACGATTTACCTCTGACTCATACCATCCGTCTACTTGCTCAACATCCCAGTCAACTCTTAATGGTTCTTCTGTAATGTCGTCAACTGATAAACTTACGTTTGTTAAGTCACCTGCATCTCCAGCAGCTTTTAACACTGGATCAACGGCAAATCTTAAATTTGGAATAAGTATACCAGCAGCCATAAATCCACCTAAACCAGTTAGTGAATAGTTTAGAAATTGTCGACGGGATACTTGATTTTTTTTCTTACTCATGGTTACCCCCCTCTATCACGTTAATCACGGACATAAATTTTATAATTTTATTACTAGGACACTTCTATATTAGCTCAAACTCTTTGCTCGGTCAATTATAAACTGTTTTTATTATAAAAAGTTATCTTTTATAAAAGAGTTCAATTTTTCACTTGACTTTCTATTTTTTTTAGCTTTTTTGAATAAATATAAAAGTCTTTTTTATTATCATTATCTATCGATTGATTAATTTTTTCTTTAATTAATTCAATCGTTTTATTTTGTGCAATTGCATTTAAATTCTTATCAACTTGGTATTTATCTTTTCCTCTATTAAAATGATTATTTTCATAGGGATTATCGATTGAAATAAAACCATAATTTGGGCATTTCTCTTGATCTTGATAATTTAACTGAAGATATATGGGTGTTTTGTAATTTAATCTTAAGTCATGATAAGCCTTATGCTGATCAATAGTAATCAATTTGTTCTTTCGATAAACAAATTCTGGTTTAGGTGAACAAATTGTTGACATAGTTATTGACTTTGGACATTCATTAATGGACTTAACAAAATCAACTTGTTCTAATATTTCTGGTTGTTTTAATAAAAGCTCTAAAATCCATTTATTTTCTGAGCTTTCAAATGTATAAGTATCAATAAACCATTTTAAAAAATCTTGCTTATCTCTTGTAGAGATTTTAAATACCATTTTATTTATCACTCCTCATGAAAATAATTTTAACACAATTAAATGAGTTATTAAAGTTCAATACGATTTAAAAGTCCAATTATATCGCTATCTAAGGGATCTATTTCTAAATATTTCGTAAATGTTTGAACAGCTTGTTCACTTCGCCCATCTTCTAGTAAGAAATATCCAAATTCTTTTAAAAAGATTGCGTCTGTATTTAATAAATTTGCAGCTATTTGGTAATATTCATATGCCTTTTCAAATTTTTCAATTTCATTATAACTACGTGCTAATTCCCAATCATATTCTGGGTCTTCTGCACCCATACGCTTAATGTCATCAATTAATTCGATAATTTCATCATGACGATCTTTATCTTTTAATATATTAATTAAAAACATTACGGCTTCTTTATAATCATTGTCTAAAATAACAGCTTCCCGTATATATCGTTCACTGTTTTTATAATCTCCAAATTCGTTCGCTAGTTTGCCGGCCATAAAATAAAGTTCTTTATTAAATTCATCAATTTTTAAACTTTTTTCTAATAAATTGTAAGCTTCTTGATTCATGCCTTCCAGCTGATAAACTTTTGCTAGCTCAGTATATACAGAATGGTAATCAGGATCTTGTTCAATTAATTTTTCCCATGAATAGATGGCTATATCATTTCGATTAATTTGAGAAGCGATGAAACCATATTTAAATAACATATCATTATTCATATCTTCTATTTTACTATAATAATCTAATGCTTTTTCATAATTAGATATCATTGCTAGTGATTCCGCTAATCGTTCATTTATATTAACATCCATGATAATTTCTTGTTCTTGGATGACTCTTTCGTAATGAATAACCGCCTTATTATATTCACCGATTGAAAATAATAATTCCGCTAAAGCGAAATCAATTATGATTTCATCTGGATTAATTGATTTTGCTTCTCTTAACTTTAATTCAGCAACTTCAAATAAGCCTTGAGATTCATACAAATCCGCAAGTTGCATTAATGCTTCTAGATAAAAATCATCTGATTTATTTATTTCTGATAAAATTTCTATTGCTTCAGCATCCATTTCTAGTTCTATATAAATACTAGCAATAAAGAATTTGATTTGACCTTCATCTGGAAGAATTTCCTCTATTTTTTGGAATACTATTAATGCTTTATCAAAAAAGCCCCACTCAAAATATAGTTCACCAATTACAAATTGTTCTTCTAAATTAGCTTCTTTCATTTTATTATCAATTAGTTTTAATGCTTCATCTACTCGATTTGTTTGTAATAAATCATTGGCATATTGTAAATCTTCTAACATTGAATCACACTCCTCTTAATTAATCATTTTAAACATAAAAAAATCTACACGAATGCAGATTTTTATATGTGCGTAAGTTTATTTAAATCATTTAAAAATGTTGGATATGAAATATTAATCGATTCTATAGAGTCTAATGTAACATTCTCTTTTGTAATAAGCGAAGCAATGATTCCCATCATAGCCATTCTATGATCGCCGTAACTTTTAATTTTTCCTCCATTTAAGCTTGACTTACCTTCTATGATTAATCCATCACTTGTTTCAGTTACATTTGCACCTAAAGTAGTTAATGTTTCTTTTACTGCTGTAATCCGATCTGTTTCTTTAACTCTTAATTCTTCAGCATCTTTAATAATAGTTATCCCATCTGCTTGAGTTGCTAATAAAGCTAGGATAGGTATTTCATCAATAAGCTTGGGAATTAGTTCTCCCTCTATTTTAGTCCCGGACAACTTTTTATATTTAATTGTAATATCACCAGATTTTTCACCATTTTTATAACTTAAATTAGAGATGGTCATATCTGCTCCCATACTTTCTAAAACTTCGATAATACCAGTTCTTGAAGGGTTTAAGCCAATATTAAGAAGTGTAATATTACTATTTGGAACTAATGCTCCTGCTACTAAAAAGAAGGCTGCTGAAGATATATCTCCAGGTACTTCAATAGCACGCCCTAATAAATTAGGTGTTGGCGATACAGTAATTGTTAAATCATTCGTTTCAACATTTGCCCCAAATGCATTTAACATATTTTCAGTATGATCACGAGTGAGCGCTTTTTCAGTTATTGTAGAATGATTATTTGTAAATAAACTCGCAAAGATAAGTGCCGATTTAACTTGTGCACTTTCAACAGGTATTTTGTAATTAATTGGTTTTAATTGTTTTCCTCTAATTGCTAAAGGTAAAAGTAAACCATTATTTCTGCCATCAATTTCTGCATTCATTTCTCTTAATGGTAATACGACACGATCCATGGGACGTTCAGTTAAATATTTATCTCCGTATACAACTGTATGAAATGGTAAGCCTGCTAATATACCTAGCATCAATCTAGCGGTTGTGCCAGAGTTTCCAAAATATAGCGGTTCTCTTGGCTCAATAAAAGCATCATAACCTGAACTATTAATCACTACTTCAGTATGATTAATAGTTATATCAACGCCAAATTGTTTAAATATTTTTATAGTCCTTAAACAGTCTTCCCCATTTAAAAAATTGCTTATCGTTGTTCTACCTTTAGCAAGAGAACCAATCATAACTGCTCGATGTGAAATTGATTTATCACCTGGTATTTTAATACTTCCTTTTAAATATGATGTTATTGGTGAAAAACTTTGACTACTGATTTAACTCACCTCTTTTATAAACTAATTGATACATCGTAATTATTACTTTCTAATAAACTAACTGTCTTTAATTGATCTTTTTCTGAAAAAACAGTTAAGCGAAGCGCACCATCAATGTTTTCCCTGATTTCTAGGATACGTATATTACGAATACTGATGTCATTTTCAGCTAGAAGTTGAGCCACAGTTGCAATTGAACCTGGTTTATCTTTGATATCTACATAAATATCGTAAAATGAGGGCAATGCTCCACGTGATTTAGTATCTCGACCTAAGCCGTCCCGATAATTTTTGGCTTGCTCTAAATAGGTAATCATTTCAGTTTTATTATTTTTATCTAGAAATTCTTTTAACGTAACCATTTCATTAATCCACTCTTGAATTAAGCGAGACATTTTATCTCCATTGTGGGAAAAAATATCTTGCCACATTTTAGGATTACTCGATGCAATGCGAGTAATATCTCTAAAGCCACCAGCTGCTAATTCGGGTAAGTATGAGTGAACTTGTTCCCATTTTTTTGCTTGATGAACTAATGAAGATGCAACTAAATGTGGAAAGTGAGATATAACACTCGTCATTTCATCATGTTCATCTGGTTTTAAAATTATAAAATTACTCTTAGTTTCTTTCAAAACTTCTTTAATTAGTTTTATTGCTTCTTTAGTATGATCTTCTACAGGTGTTAAACAATAAATTGCATTTTCAAATAAATGTTCTTTAGCAGCTACAATACCTGTCTTATGAGAACCCGCCATTGGATGGCCGCCAATAAATGTGATTTTTTCATTTGTTAATTGCTTTGCCGCTTCTATAATCGTACCTTTAACTGAGCTCACATCTGTAATAATAACATCTTTTTTAAATGTAATTTTATCAAGCTCTTCAAGTAATTTTATCGTTTGTGAGATTGGTGCTGCAAGAATAATTAAGTCAGCATTTGAAGCACAATTTGATAAATCAAAACACTTTTCATTAATAATCTCTTGTTGATAAGCATAATCTACTGTATCACGATTTGTATCAAAACCGATTACGTGATTATTATTTGTTTTTTTTATAGACATTGCAAGCGAACCACCTATTAAACCAAGCCCTGCAACGACAATATTTCGTTTCATAATTTTAGCCTTCTTTACTTAAGTATGTGATTTTAAATCTAACATCACTGCTTTTAGATTTTCCATATCTTCTTCTAAACCAATTGTAATTCTAATCGTATCATCATAACCAAGTAATTCTCCTGATCTAACAATATAACCTTGTTTAAGAAGTTGTAAAGCAGCGTCGTTTCCTTTACCAGGAATTTGCACTAAAATAAAATTTGTTTCAGAATCATAAACTTTAAAGTTATGATTTTTTAAAAATTCAACAAAATCTTTTTTCACTTTTGCATTGTGTGATACGACTTTGTTTAAAAATGTTTCATCTTCTAAAGCTATTATTGCTGCTTCTTGAGCAAGTCTCGTCGTATTAAATGCACCACGTACGACATTTAGTTTATGAGCAATTTCTTTATTCATGATTCCATAACCTATTCTAAGACCAGCTAATCCATATGCTTTTGAGAATGTTCTTAAGACGATTAAATTTGGATAATTATTTAATAAATTATTTGTATCATATTTATTTTCTTCTGAGACAAATTCATAATACGCTTCATCTAAAACAACTAATGTTCGTTTTGGAACTTGATTAAGAAACGTTTTTAAATTTGATTCACTTATTAAAGTACCACTTGGATTATCTGGTGCACAAATCCAAATCACATTCGTTTTTTGATCAACTTTCTCTAACATTGCGTCTAAATCGTGATAGCCATTAACAGTTGGAACTTCAAAAACAGTTGCACCTTCAATTAATGAGTGATGTCTGTATTGAGTAAAAGTTGGATGAGCCATTACCGTATTATATCCTGGCTCTAAAAATGCTCGACAAATAAGTGTGATAATTTCGTCTGATCCATTTCCAAAAACAAGTTCATCTTCAGCTACTTCTAATTTATTAGCCAAACTTTGACGAATATTAGTAGCATAACCATCAGGATATATCTCCAAATTTAAATTCATAGTTGTAAATAACTTATTTACATTTTGAGAATAGCCATAAGGATTTTCATTAGATGCAAGTTTAACAATATTTTTAAGGTTAAATTCTTTTTTTACGTCTGATATTTGTTTTCCTTGTTGATAGGCTCTAAGATTTTTTAATATTTCTTTTCCAAACATAGTATATCTCCTATTCTTCGATTAAATCAGGTCTTAATTTAACTGCTTCATTATGAAATATATGTTCGATTTCTTTTTGTTGTTCAGTCGTATTAATGACCATCATGACACGTATACACATATTTAAACTGTTAGGCACATCTATTTCTTGCATGCACATAACTGGAACAAATGTCCATCCTTTTATTTCTCTTATCGCTTTTGCAGGAAAGCTAGCATTTAAATCAGAAGTAGTTGAAAAGAATATGTGTGAGACATCCTCTGGCTTAACACTATTAGCTTCAACCATTGACCTTACTACTTTTCTAGTTTCTAAAGTGATTTCTTCCTCAGTATTTTGTTTAACTGTTGTTGCACCTCTAATTCCTCTAATCATAAACTTTTCAACTCCTTTATGAATTTATTAAGTTGTTCTGTTAAAAAGTCATCGGAAAGATCTTCTGTAGTAGGTTTACCAATTTCTTTTAATAGAACCATTTGAATAACTTGGTTTTTTGATTTTTTATCTGATTTCATTTTATGAATTAATTTCTCAGTTTTTAATTCTGATAAGTCAAATGGATAGTTATTCATCTTCATCCAATCTATGTAACTATTAATTGGCAAGTCAATATTATATTTTATTTCACTTATTCTAAGGGCGAAAATTATTCCAATAGCAACAGCTTCACCATGAGTAATTTTACCGTAACCTAATTCTGATTCAATGGCATGACTTAGCGTATGTCCTAAATTAAGATGTTTTCTGATATTGGATTCTTTTTCATCAGCTTCAACAATTTCAGCTTTTATTTGAATACCTTTATATAAATGATTACTTAATTGTTCATTTGTTAAATTAGTGATGTTAATCGAAAACAACTCATTTAAAAATGCTAAGTCGGAAATAAATGCTTCTTTAATTATTTCTGCATAACCCGAACGTTTTTCTGCATCACTTAAAGTTTTTAGCGTATCTATATCATAAATAACAGCTTGTGGTGGATAAAATGCACCTATTAAATTCTTTCCAAGTTCGTGATTAATGGCTACTTTACCCCCCACACTACTATCATGAGCAAGTATCGTTGTTGGAACTTGAATAAAATCAATTCCACGCATATATGTTGCTGCAACAAAGCCGGTGATATCTCCAACAACACCACCTCCTAAAGCAATTAAAAGTGAGTTTCTATCTAGACCATTTTCAATCGCTTTAGTTTGTATTTTATAATAATTGTCAATTGACTTTTCAGCTTCTCCATTAGGCAAGACATAAGTAAATACCTTTTGATCTTTCAAAGTATTTTTTAAATCTTTTAAATAAAGTGATTCAATAACATCATCTGTAATAATCATAATTGAAGTATAAGATTTACTTAATAGCTTTTGAGTGTGAAAACGCATACCACTTCCAATGGTTATTTTATAATCATGAAGTGATGACTTAACTTTCAATGTCTTCATTTAAAATCTCCTTAATTCTTCTCGGTAGGCATCTAATGCTTCTTTTAATTGCGGGAATTGGTTACTATTAAACTCTTCTGTAATTGCTTTAGCTAATTCAAATGCAACAACATGTTCCATCACAACTGAAGCTGCAGGGACAGCACATGAATCTGAACGTTCTATACTAGCACTAAAAACTTCTTTTGATTCAATGTCTACACTTTGAAGCGGTTTGTAGAGTGTAGGAATTGGCTTCATAACACCTTTGATGACGAGTGGCATTCCTGTAGTCATCCCACCTTCAAAACCACCTAAACGATTTGTTCGTCTAGAAAAACCATCTTCTTCATTCCAAATAATTTCATCATGTACTTCACTACCATTTTTACGAGCAGCTTCAAACCCTAAACCTATCTCTGCACCTTTAAATGCATTAATGCTCATTACTGCTCCTGCAAGTTTACTATCAAGTTTACGATCATAATGTACATATGATCCAATACCAGCTGGCATACCTTCAACATATACTTCACAAACGCCACCAATAGAATCTCCATCAGCTTTTGCTTGATCGATTGCATCCATCATTTCTTGTTCAACATCTTTATCTAATACACGCACTGGTGATTCTTCTGAAATATCTCTTCTTTCTTCAATTGTTAATTCTTCAATCTCTTTGGCTTTAATTCCTGCTATTTCTTTAACATACCCAACAACATTGATGCCTAATTGTTTTAACATTATTTTAGCTACTGCACCTGCTGCTACTCTTACTGTTGTTTCTCTTGCTGATGAGCGTTCTAATACATTCCTCATATCACGATGTCCGTATTTCATTGCGCCATTTAAATCTGCATGACCTGGACGCGGACGAGATACAACACGTCTAATTTTTGCATCTTCATCAATTGGATCTTCACCCATAATATCAGTCCAGTGTTTAAAATCATCATTATTAACTAAAAGACCTATTGGTGAACCTAAAGTGTAACCATGTCTTACTCCACCTGTTATTTCAACTAAATCTTTTTCAATTTGCATTCTACGGCCTCGACCATGACCTTTTTGTCTTCTTAGTAATGATTCATCTATATCTTTTTTTAATAAAGGCATGTTAGCTGGAACACCTTCAACTATTGTTAATAATTTTTTACCATGTGATTCACCTGATGTTAAGTAACGCAATTTAATTCCCCCTGTAATTTATATTTATTTTATGTAGAGTTAAGATAATCTAAATTTTCAGTTTTATTTTTTTAATATAAAGGATTTTTATATTAGAAAGCCTCTGTCAGTTAATAACAGAGGCTAGTTGTTTATTAATATATCCAAGCGTTATCTTGTTTTTCATATGAAGTTAGTTCTGATTCATTGAAAAATAAGTTGATTTCTTTTTCAGCGCTTTCTGGCGAGTCTGATCCGTGAATAATGTTTTTACCTACTGTTACAGCAAAATCTCCTCTGATTGATCCTGGAGTAGCTTCAGCTGGGTTAGTTTCACCAATCATTAAGCGTGAAGTAGAAATAACATTTTCACCTTCCCAAACCATTGCAAAAACAGGTCCTGATGTAATAAAGTCAACTAACTCTCCAAAGAAAGGACGCTCTTTATGCTCACCATAATGTGTTTCTGCTAATTCAGTAGATACGTTCATTAATTTAGCACCTACTAATTTAAATCCTTTGTTTTCAAAACGTTGAACTACCTCACCGACGATACCTCTTTGAACACCGTCAGGCTTTACCATAATAAATGACTTCTGCATATCTCTTACTCCTCTACAAAATATATATTTTAAAACACTTTTTACTCTTTAAATATTATCAAACTTCATTGAATAATACAATTATCTTAAAATTTACGTTTTCCAATAACTTGTGCAATGATTTCTAAAGTTCTTTTTACTTTATTTTCTGGTAAACGATTTAATGCATTCATTGCTTTATTTAAATAACGATTACTTAAATCATACGCTTGTTCAATTGCATCTGTTTGCTTTAAATAATCAATGACTTCCGTTAATTCATCTTGATTAATGTTATCTTTAGATTCAAATAACTGCTCAACTTTCGCTTTAAAGACAGGATCTTTCATTGCATAAAATACAGGGAGTGTAATATGACCTTGTTCTAAATCACTTCCCGTTGGCTTACCTAATTCCTTTTCTGTTGCAGTAAAATCTAAAATATCATCGATTATTTGAAAAGACATTCCAATATAATAACCATATTCATATAGTTTATTTACTTCATATTTATTAAGGCCTGCTGAAATAGCACCTAACTTACAACTTGTTGCAATTAATAATGCTGTCTTTCTTTTTATCCGTCTTAAATAATTCCAAATTTCTTGATCAAGTACATAACGATCTTTAATTTGTGCTATTTCACCTTCGACAACTTCAATTAATGTTTTAGAAAGTGCCTTATGTATTTCAGGATTATCAATTTCAGTAATTGTTTCTAATGCTCTTGCTAAAATATAATCTCCTGTATACATAGCAACACGATCACCATATATATGTTTAACTGTTGGTTTACCACGCCTAAGTTCAGAATCGTCCACAACATCATCATGAACAAGAGTTGCCATATGGATTAACTCTAGTGCAACAGCTACGGTTTCTATATCTTTATTTTTGTAATCACCAAATCGAGCTGAGAGTAAAACGAATACTGGTCTAATTCGTTTTCCTCCAGCTTGGAGTAACTGAGTTGAAGCTTCCCTTAATACAGGATGTTCGGCTTGAATAACCTCATTTATAGATTGTTCTATTTGATTTAAGTCTTTCCTTAAAAATCCATATATATTTGCTAGTTTCATACAATTCACCTTTTTATATCATTGATAAACATTATTTTGTTGCTTTATGCATAGCTGCAACTCCGCCTGTATAACTTTTTACTTCAACATGTTTAAATCCAGCTTTTTGAAAAAGTTTTTTTAATTCCTTTTTATTTGGAAAATCTTTTGCTGATTCATGTAACCAAGCATATTCTTTATAACTTTTCGCAAATAATTTACCGAATAAGGGCATAATATATTTAAAGTAAAAATAATAACCTTGACGGAAGCCTATCAATGTAGGTTGCGATGTTTCTAAACAAACAACTGTTCCACCCGGCTTTACTACACGATGCATTTCTTTTAGTACTGTTAAATAATCAGGTACATTTCTAAGTCCAAATCCAATTGTAACATAATCAAAAGTATTAGAGTCAAATGGAAGATCCATTGCATTTCCATGTATAAAATCTAATTGTTTTAATTGTTTTTCTTGATTTTTTTCATGTGCAATACTGAGCATATTCTCACTGAAGTCTAATCCTGTAACCGCACCTGATTCTCCCACTTCATCTGCAAGGGATATCGCCCAATCACCGGTTCCTGTACATACATCTAATGCTTTTGATCCACGTTTTACTTTCATTTTCTTCATAACGTCTTTTCGCCACGACTTGTGCTTATTAAATGATATAATCGAGTTCATTGAATCATATTTTTCAGATATTGATTCAAATACATTATGAACCTTTTTTTCTTTTGAAGATTCGTCCATTTTTTAACCTTCTTCCACTTGTGATATATTAGTCTGAATCGAGTCAAATGTATTACTATAAATATAATCAGAATAATTTCTAGATAATTTATTAAGATTTGTATCTAATTTTATCTTAAAATCATTCATTTTATATTCAATTAAATCATTAATTGAATGATTATTTTTTACAAAGTCATTTGTTTTATAATAAACATTTAAAATTGAGTTTTTATCGGACTTTTCTGCTTTTAGTCGATTTAACATTAGAAAGCTCTCAATAAAAGGTATTGATTCATATTCATGATTTATTTTTGCAACTTTAGTGAATAATTCTGTTTCACTATTTAATAACGATTGATATACGTCATCTTCTGATTTATTAGTCGCATAATGTAAATTCATTTTTTCTTCATTAATTAATTTAATACTTGATGCGAGTTTATTAATCATTTCAACATCTTCTAATTGAGCAAGTAAATAATAATACATGCCACTATAGTAATCTCCAACAAGAACTGTTAATTGTTTATCTGTTGCTTTATTGTAGTTATTTCCATTAACTAAGTCATGAGTCTTCAATGCAATGTCGATTAACATAATAACAACTATATAATCTTCTTTTTGACTCCGAGACATAGACGTATTTTTATATAATTCGTTTAATATAAATAATTTATCAAGATCAATTTTTGGTTTTTTAATCTGATTTTTTATATATGAATGTGTAATTTTTTTACTGACTTTATCTTTTAAATCAGCTATTTCGAAACTTAAAGAATTCACGCTAACCACCTATGTCCTTTCGTCTTTCTTTTACAATCAGTATAGCATAATTTCATTTCGATTACCTTTTAGAATACTTGTTAGATTATAAATTTATGTAATAATAATTTATTTTTACAAATTAAAAAAGGGTACGTTATTAACGCACCCTTTTTAGCTCTATGTACATTTATTTTTTAACTGCATCTCTTAGAGCTTTACCAGCTTTAAATGCTGGAACTTTACTTGCTGGAATTTGAATTTCTTCACCAGTTTGTGGATTACGTCCATTACGAGCCGCACGATCGCGTACCTCGAAATTACCGAATCCAATAATTTGTACTCTTTCACCTTCACCTAGTGAATCCATGATAGTTTGGAATACAGCGTCTACTGCTTTACCAGCATCTTTCTTTGAAAGATCACTTGATTCAGCTACAGCACTAATTAATTCTGTTTTATTCATGAACATTCACCTCCTCTTCAATTATATAATTTGATATAAAACAAATTATATTAAATATTAATTTTAACACCAAGAAATGAATTTCAATGATGATAAGCCTTATACTATACGACTTTGAGTAAAATTTCAACACTATTGGTGTTTTATTTACAAAAAAAGCTGATTTTTTTGTAAATACTATCAAAACACTACTTATCATTGTGTTTTTCTTGCTATTCTACTCTTTTAATTGAGTTTATTAATTAAATTTAAAAATAGGCTCATTATTTTTTTCACTGTATGGTAAAGAATATACTGGAACAAACGGTGACTGATCGTGATAAATATAGCGAATATCTTCATCTTTTTTAAATTGATAATCATTTTCTTGCATAATTGCCATAAAATCACTACTATAGTCGATAAAAATTTCACCATCAGTGTTCATAATAAGAGGTAAATTATTTTGTTTATATGGACTTTTAACATATTGCTCTTCTTTAAATTTTAATTTTTCATAATTAATTTTAAATAAACCATCAGCTACTTCTTCACCATATGGTGGGTATAGATTTTTTGATCTATAAATATCTAATTTA
>CALZEK010000002.1 GCA_945639745.1 uncultured Bacillaceae bacterium | reverse complement strand
AAGTGCACCAAAGAAGTTATTAAAAATAAACATTGCTGGACCTAAAATTAAAACTCCGATAATTAACCCAATTGCTAAAATAACGTTAAAACTACTTAAAAATTGAATCCCTTTATGAATCCCTGTTACTGCTGAAATAGCAGCTCCTGCAACTAAGATAACAATAATTGAAATGTGAAGTGTTAAATTATCTTCAAGACCAGTTAAAATATTAACTCCATAACTCGCCTGTAAACCTAAGAATCCAATCGGTCCAATAGTACCAGCGGCAACAGAAATAATAGAAAATGCATCAACAATTGTTCCAAATGCACTATTTTTCATTATTTTTTCGCCAAAGATTGGATAAAGAAGAGATCTTGGCTTTAATGGCATCCCTTTATGGTAGTGTGCATACATTAAGACAATCGTTCCTAAAGTTCCAAGCACAGTCCATGAAAGAAAACCCCAGTCAACAAAGCTCATTGCAAGTGCTGGAATGACAGCTTCTAATGAGCCATCTTCAATACCAGAAAACTGCGCATGAGGTGGGACTGTTAAGAAGTGGCTTAGAGGTTCTGCAGCGGCCCAAAAGATTCCACCACCTGCAAGTAATGTACACATAATAATTGAAATCCACTTAAAAGTACTCATTTCTGGCTTTTCAATATTACCTAATCTAATTTTACCAAATTTAGAAAAACCTAAGAATAAGGCAATAAAAAATGTTCCTAATAAAACAAATTGGTATAAAACACCAAAGTATGTAGCAGATATTCCAAATAAATAATCTACTGTGTTAGTGACGAATTCAGCGTTAATAAGTGCAACGACTACAAAAAGTAATAAAACGCTACCGCTGATAATAAATGATGGAAAATCGAATGAAGCTTTTTTGCCACCCGTTCCATTCATTATATTAACTCCTTTATATATTAGTTGATGATTTAGTTTTATCATCCATATAATTTTTTTTGTAAAGCCAATTAATGAATAATATTTGTTAATACTAAGCACTATGTTATCACATCAATTGTTACAGAAATTAAAACAAAATAGATAAACAAAAAAAAGCACCCTTAAATTTAAGGGTGCTTTAAAATTATTTCATCCATTCAGGTTTACCAAAACCTTCAAATTCATCATCAATAATTTTTTCGAATTCAACACACAAAACAACACAATTCATATCTTGTGCCCACACAGTTTATAAATCACTACTATTGACAACAACGCGATTACGATAATCATCAGGCATATCTTCAAGCGCAATCGCATCAAGTAAATCAAAATCAGCTGCTAAAGCAAAGTTTCCTGGAACAGCAGATAAATCTTCACTTTCGACTGTACGTGGTAATTGACCTGCTTCAACTTCATGGAAAATTAAATCTTTATGATTAGTTTCAATATCACTTAATGCCGCAGTTAAAGGGTCAGTTCCTTCAGCAATTGTAATTAATCCTTCATCTTCAAGCATAATAAGTGTTCGAGCTAAATTAACAGGATCATTTGCGATAGTTATCGTGCTAGCATCTTCAATCTCTTCCACTGAATTAAATGTATTAGAAAACAAGCCCATCGGAGCAGTAGGAACAATAATCAACTCGGCTAAATCCATGTTATTTTCTTCGGCAAATGCTTCATATTATATTTTATGTTGAAATAAGTTTGCATCAATATCACCATTATCAAGTGCGTTATTCGGTTGAACATAATCACTAAATTCAATGTTTTCAACATCGTATCCTTTTTCTTCAAGTAAAGGTTTAATTGCTTTATTAACCATATCACTGTATGGACCTGTCGTTGCACCAAAGGTAATCTTCTCTTTACTTGAAGAGTTGTCAGTAGCATCCTTATTAGTAGAATCATTTGATCCACAAGCAGCAAGGATTAATGTAAGTAAACCAATTAAAATAAGTATATTAAATTTTTTCATTTTATTATAATCTCCTTTTAAAAGTTAACAATTAACGTTTATTAATTTTTTTCGCGATAAAGTCTCCAGAAAACTGAATAACTTGAACAAGTACAATTAACACAACGACTGTTGTGTACATAACAACATTATCATAACGATAATATCCATAACGAATCGCTAAGTCTCCAATACCACCTCCCCCAACTGTACCTGCCATGGCAGAATAACCAATTAAACTAATAATCGTAATTGTTAGTCCACTGATAATACCTGGTTTGGCCTCAGGTAAAATAATATCTTTAATAATTGTCCAAGGTTTTGCACCAACAGAAACAGCAGCTTCAATCACACCGCGATCGATTTCTCGTGCAGATGATTCAACCATTCGTGCAAAAAAAGGAATCGCAGCAATTGATAAAGGAACAGCAGCTGCAGTGGGTCCAATTTGAGTGCCTAATAATAAATTTGTAAAAGGTAGTAAAAAAACAAGAAGAATAATAAAGGGAATCGATCTAACTAAATTTGTAATGATTCCTGCAAGGCTTTTAATAAAGCGGTTTTCTAAAATGAGACCATTATCTGTAACATATAAAATGATGCCTAAAGGCATCCCGATAAGTAATGCAATCAATATAGCAATACCAACCATATAAATTGTTTCAAAAAAAGCTTTATTTAATTCAGGTAAAATATTAATGATTGCGTCCATGTTGAATCACCTCCACTTGCTTCATTCGTTTTTCTAAATAGGCTAAAGCTTCTTTAATCGCATCAGATTTCCCTAGCAGTTCCATAATAAAAATACCTAGTGGTTCATCACGTATGTATTCAATTTTACCGTGTAAAATATTTCCTGAAACAGGATAGGCTTGAAGCATGTCTGAAACGATTGCTTCATTGGCAATATTGCCTTCGAATTGTAATTTAACAAGGGTCCCTGTACAAGTAGCCATTAATTCTTTAGGAATATTAAATTCTAAAATAGTTTCAATAAACTTCTTTGTTAGATCATTTTTAGGATTTGAGAAGATGTCGTATGTTCGACCTTCTTCGATAACTTTACCATCTTGCATGACTGCACACCGATGGCAAATTTCTTTAACTACTTCCATTTCATGTGTAATGAGGACAATTGTAATACCAAGCTCTTCATTAATTTTTTTAAGTAAATTTAGAATAGATTTTGTTGTACTAGGATCAAGAGCTGAAGTTGCTTCATCAGATAATAACACTTTTGGGTTATTAGCGATTGCACGTGCAATACTAACACGTTGCTTTTGTCCGCCACTTAATTGAGCTGGAAAATGATCAGCCTTATCTGCTAGACCAACAAGTTCTAATAATTCTTTAACGCGTTCATGACGCTTTTTTGCTGGCATTCCAGCAACTTGTAAAGAAAAAGCGATGTTTTCAGCAGCGGTTTTTGAAGAGGCCAAATGAAAGCCTTGAAAAATCATACCAATTGACTGTCTTGCTTGTCGTAATTCTTGAATAGACATATTTGTTAAGTTTGTATCATCAATGAAAATCTCACCGCTAGTTGGTCGTTCTAATAAATTAATACAACGTAGTAATGTACTTTTACCTGCCCCACTATATCCGACAATTCCAAACACTTCACCTTTATTGATATGTAAATTGACATCGCTAACAGCAGCGATTTTACCATTTTTTCCAGGGTAAATTTTATTTACCTGACGTATATCAATCATTCCAATTCCTCCTTGAACCAAAATAAAAATCCTCTTTCGATTTGAAAGAGGATTTATTTGTATGTATCCTTATCTTTCAGAAAGTTGCATTCTGCAGGAAGAAGCACCAGCTCCTGATGTTAGGAAGGTTGCTGTGATATCATAAGGCCTGTACCTTCAATCACTCTTGATAAGTTATATTTAATTTTATATTCAAATCATACGCTTCTAATAAATTTTTGTCAATTAATAGTTATCAGAATAAATTAAGTTTTCCGATACGTTCGGCAGCCTCTTTTAATCTCTCTTCAGAATCTAATAAGCCAAATCTAACATACCCCTCGCCTAGGCTACCAAAACCACTACCATCAGCAACAACAACATGCGCTTTTTCGAGTAATAAATCAGCAAATTGTTTTGAAGTATAACCTTGTGGCACTTTGAACCATGTGAAAAAAGTGCCTTTTGGTGCAGTTACTTTCCAACCAATTTCATTTAGACTCGTGACTAAGACATCGCGACGGCTTTCATAAATATCAACGAGTTCTTGTACATAAGTAAGATCACCGGAAATTGCGACTGTTGCAGCCTCTTGAATAGCACCAAATAAACTCGTAAATAAATGGTCTTGTAATAAATTAATTGTTTTAATAATAGAAGGGTTACCTACGGCAAAAGCAACTCGCCAGCCAGCCATATTATATGTTTTTGATAGAGTGTACATTTCAATACCAATATCTTTAGCACCTTCTGAACTTAAAAAGCTAGGCTGTTTAACTCCGTCAAATCCGATTGCACCATATGCAAAGTCATGAACAACACAAAAATCATGTTGTTTTGCTAGCGCAACAGTTTCATCAAAGAATTTTTTTGTTGCTACACCTGAAGTAGGATTATTAGGGTAGTTTAAAAACATCATTTTAGCTTTTTCTAAAACCTCTTTTGGAATTTCTTTATAATCGGGTAAGAAGTCGTTTTCTTCTAATAAAGGCATTAATTCATGATTTGCATCAGCTAAAGCAACACCAGATAAATAATCAGGGTATCCAGGGTTAGGAACTAAGGCCGTATCTCCCGGATTAAGCATGCATTGACTAATTTCAAATAAACCTATTTTAGAACCAAACATTAAGGCAACTTCGTTCTCTGGATCTAAATCAACACCATATTCTTTTTGATAAAATTGAGCGACTGCTTCTCTAAATGAAGGATAGCCTTGAAAAGGTGAATATTTATGATGTTTAGGATTGGCAGCAGCTTTTTGTAGTGCTTCTACAATGTGATCAGAAGTAGGTAAGTCAGGATTTCCTTGTCCTAAATTAATCACATCGTGTCCTTCATTGATTAATTCTTGAACACGTTTATTTAATTTTGCAAAAAACTGATCAGGTAATCGTTTAATTGCATCAGATTGTTCAAATTGTTTCATGCATCTCACTCCTTTTAAATTAGTAATCTATTTATTATTTTAGCATATAAATTTAAGTAAGGATGTTAAAGTCTCCTATAAAAATAATCGGAGGTTGTTTCTTGTCACGGTTCAAGATTAAGCGCGATGGAGGACGTCCTAGCTGGTCCAGTTATAGTAGCGCTTAAAAAATGATTGTCATGCGATTGTCACATGATATTCGTTAGAAAAAGGATAAAACGGGTATAATATAAATAGAGAGTTTTTCTCTCTATTTATTTAATATGAATCTTTTTTTAATACAAGGAGGAAATATAGATGGCACGTTTAGATGGAAAAGTAGCAATTATTACAGGTTCAGCACAAGGTATGGGAGCGGCACACGCGGAGTTATTTGTTAAAGAGGGTGCTAAAGTAGTCATCACAGATTTAAATGAAGAAAAAGGACAAGCACTAGCAGAAAAGCTTGGAGAAAATGCATTGTTCGTGAAACAAAATGTAACAAGTGAAGAAGACTGGAAAAATGTGATAGAAGAAACTGAAAAGACATTTGGTCCAGTAGATGTTTTAGTTAATAATGCTGGTATTACAATGTCTAAATCAATTGAAGAAACAACTTTAGATGACTATAATAAAATTGTTCAAATTAACCAAGTCTCTGTCTTCTTAGGAATGCGTGCAGTGATGCCGTCGATGAGAAAAGCAGGTAGTGGTTCAATCGTTAATATCTCTTCAATGAATGGCTTAGTAGGTGGAGCGATTGGTTACACAGATACAAAATTTGCTGTTCGTGGAATGACAAAAGCAGCAGCAATGGAATTTTCACCTCAAGGTGTTCGCGTTAACTCAGTTCACCCAGGCGTGATTGAAACACCAATGATCATGCAAGAAGATGTAAAAGAACAAGTTGAAGCATTTGCTAAAACAATACCAATGAAACGTATTGCTAAAGTAGAAGAAGTTTCAAACTTAGTTCTATTCTTAGCATCAGACGATTCAAGTTATTCAACAGGATCAGAGTTTGTTATTGATGGCGGATTAACTGCTCAGTAACACTCCTAATACAAATACGCTTATCTTTTGATAAGCGTATTTGTATTTAGTTTATTAAACTTGATTAAAAGAGCAGCTTATCATACGATTAACTTCACGCTTTTATAGGCAAGAAAGAAGGAATCCATAATGAATATCTGGCCAAAATATCGAAAAACACCATTCGTCTTAAAAATGTCAATTGCTTTTTTACTTGGTTTATTCGTTGCGCTTATTTTTAGAGAGCAGACAGAGTTTTTAAGACCGCTTGGGACCTTATTGATTCGCTTATTAAGTTTAATAGCAATACCTGTGATATTCTTAACAGTTGTGCTTGCAGTAAATAAAATGAATCTAGCCCAGCTCGGAAAAATGGGTGGTAAACTCATTTTTTATTACATGGTAACAACAGCTATGGCAGTACTAATTGGTGTGTCACTTGCATTGTTTTTCAACCCTGGAGAAAACTTAACTTTACCTCATACTTCAGTAGATGAACCAGAAATCCCTCATGCTTCAGATATTTTATTTAGAATTGTGCCAGAAAATCTTTTTGCCGCATTTTCTACAGGCGAACTCATGGCGATTTTATTTATCGCAATTATAATTGGTATGGCCATGTCAACAATGATATTTTCCTCAGATGAAAAGACGAGAGAATATGGCAATGTCTTAAATCATTTTTTTGAAGCATTAAATAAGTTATTTTATAAAATTTTAGAAGGAATTTTATTATATGCCCCAATAGGTGTCTTTGCAATTAGTGCTTCGACATTTGGTACACAAGGCTGGGTCACATTAAAATCCTTATTACTCTTTACCGGCGTCTTTTATTTAGGACTTGTCATTTTATGGAGTGTTGTTTATACAACATTTTTAAGCTTGTCAGGTAATTCAGTCATTGATTTCTTTAAAAATATAAGAGCTGCTTATACAACAGCATTTTTTACATCAAGCAGTATCGCCACATTACCGGTTGCACTGGAAGCGGCTAAGAAAACAGGTATTTCAGAAACGACAGCAAACTTTTCATTGCCATTAGGGGCTATATTTAATTCTGATGGTGGGGCTTTGCGAATGGGAGTGTCACTAGTATTTGCAGCAAATATTACCGGACTGAATTTAGGTGTTTTTGACTTTTTAATTATTGTCGTTATTGGAACACTTCTGTCTGTTGGAACCGCCGGTGTACCAGCTGCAGGTCTTGTAACCTTATCGGCAGTGCTTGGTATGTTTGGTTTGCCGCTTGAAATCGTCGCGCTTATCGCTGGTGTCGATGCGCTCATCGGTATGGGAGGGACAGCATCAAACGTAACAGGTGATATTGTAGGAGCGGCCGTAATTGATAAGAAAAAACCAGCACACACATAAAAACGCCTTATTCACATGTGAATAAGGTGTTTTCGTCTTTACTTGGAAACGTCGCATCCATCGTCTCCGCATGATTCTTCTCTTGTATCGTTTGTATTTAAATTTTCAAATCTAGGAGCAGGACTCGCGTCTTTGGCTATTTGATTTAAAGCTTGTGTAAATGCTTCAACAGGTTGAGCACCAGAAACAAGATACTTTCTATCAAAAACAAAAGCAGGTACGCTCGAAATACCAAATTGACGTGCTTCTGCAATATCAGTGTCTACATCAATAGCAAATCGTTCTTTGTCCTCTAAGACTTCCTGCACTTCTGTCTGATCTAAGCCAATACTATTTGCAAGATTAGCAAGCACATCGATATCGCCAATATCTTTTGAATCAGTAAAGTGCGCATAAAATATTTTTTCAGAAAGAGCAAAATCTTTACCATGCTTTTTAGCTAATATCATTAAACGATGCGCATCAAAGGTATTTGTCGGTTTCATTTTTTCAAAATTAAATTCTAAACCACTTAGTTTCGCTTTTTCAGCAACACCTCTTGTCATTTCTTTTGCTCTTTCAATACCGCCAAATTTTTCTGCCATACTATCATAATAATTTTGACCTGAATAGAGTGGAGTATTTGGATCTAACTGAAAACTTTTAAATTCAATAGTAAGTTTATCTTTTTCTGGAAATTGTTCTAATGCTTCTTCCAGTGTTTTTTTACCTATATAACAAAATGGGCATACATAATCTGACCATATTTCAAGTTTCATTTAAGTGTCTCCTTTAAGACGTATTGTTTTAATGATATCTAATTATCATCTTTTATACTTATTTCCCAATAAAAAAGCTACTCATTTTTTGAGTAGCTTTTTAAGTTTATAAAGATTCAATCGCTTGCTTAACAGGTTGCTCACCTGAAACAACTTGAAATTCTTTATTGATTGTTGCGTCATTTTCTAAACAAGCTAAAATAACTTCTGCAACATCTTCACGTGGAATTTCATTACGACCGACTGTTTCAGCAGCTTCAACTTTGCCAGTGGCTTGGTCGTTTGTTAAAAGACCAGGATGAATAATAGTGTGCTTTAAATCAGTCTTACGTAACCAATCATCTGCATAGTGCTTAGCAACAACATAAGGTGCAAAGCTAGGCGCATCTGTAATAGCATTTTGAATTTCTTCACGTGTTGTATCAAAAGAGCTCACCATGATATAGCGTTCAACACCAGCATTTTTACTGGCTTCAATTGATTTAACAGCAGCATCTAAATCAATTAACATTGTTTTATCTGGACCTGTATGTGGGCCAGAACCTGCTGTGAACACAACAGCATCAACATCTTTTATAGCCGCCTCAATTTCTTCAATTTCACCTTCTAAATCAACTAAAACAGTTTCTGCTCCTAAATCTTCAAAAAAAGCAGCTTGTTCAGTTTTACGAATCATTGCTTTAGCTTGAATAGAATCAGTTTTTTGAATTTTTTCGACCAAATGCTTTCCAACCTGACCATTAGCACCAATAATAAGTACTTTCATTCATATCCGTCCTTTCAAAATGAGTGTTAAGTTCATACTAACGAACTCTAATCTTTAAGTCTAGATATTAAGATTACACAGAAGTCTTATTTGTTTTATTGCGCCAAGTTAAAATGAAACTAAAAATGACAAATGCTAATATAGTCATGGCAAGGAGTCCATACTGAAATCTAATTGTTGGAAAACCAGCGAGCAAACCAATACTGTCTAATATGACAGGTGAGGTAAATTGACCAACAAAAATAAGACTAGAAACGATTGCAATTGCTTTATCTGCTTGATAAGGTTTTACAACATCAAGTACTTTAAGTGTTAGGAATGGAAATAAGCTCCCTTGGCCAAATCCAATCAAAGTAACACTAATTATGACAAAGGTTAAACTATTAGTAAAAGCTAAAGTTAAAAAAGCAATGCCCATTGAAAATAACATGACAGGCATGAGATACCTTTTTAAGGTGACTTCAATTTGAACAAGTAGTAAGCTTGTTATCATTCCACCAACTGTTGCAAAGGCAACAACTGTACCTGCAATAGCAGCACCACCCAAATTATTTTCTTCTAAAAACAGTGCCATATTTGTTGAAACAGAATAATAAGCTAACATAATTCCACCCATAGCAAATCCATAGAGATAAACGATGCCTGGTATTTTAACTTTTCTTTCATTATTAGGTGGTTTTTGAATCTCGCCTTTGGGTAAGTATAAAAAGACAAGAATAAAAATAACCACCCCTAAGAGATAAACATTAAAAGGTGCTTGCCAACTTAATGTTGCCAACCAACCGGCAAATAACATTGTTAAAATGCCACCAAAGTTACTAAAAGCAGAGTTTAAGCCCATCATTTTAGTCCGTTCTTTCCCAATGAAATAATCGTTAATTAAAGAGTCTGCTAAAGGCATTAATAAACCGACACCAATCCCTAAAAGCAATCTAAAAGCAATAATCACTTCAATTGTTGAAGCGATTTGTGGACCAATTCCTCCAATCATATAAATGATTAATCCAATTAACACAATAGATCGTTTCGTCATTTTAGTTGTTAAATAACTTGCGACAAAAGAAAATGGAATGATCATTAATGAAGGAACAGTTAAAATTAGTTTAATCAATGTAGGACTTGCATCAGGAAATGCTTGAGAAATCACACCAAGTGCAGGTGAAATAGCAGCACCAGCCATTACTGTAGCCATAGAAATAGCAATAATGGTAGGTTTTAACATGTTATTAATCTTCATCACATCCATTCGTTATATTGCTAAGTGATAGCAATATACCATATTATGTAAATCCTGGACTGAATTCAATCAAACTGCTTACGCATTAATTTTTAAATCACTTTTAATAACTAGGTTTTGTTGATTTAGATCTAAATACAATGACAAAATTAATTAAAACAATGATTAAAATAGAAATAGCTAGAAAACCGTATTGGAATCTTATTGCTGTGAAACCAGCTAAGTTACTAATTCCATCTAATACGAGCGGTGACATAAATTGACCTAAAAAAGTAAAGCTAGATGTGATTGCGATTGCTCTGTCAGAGTGATGTGGAACAACTTTATCTAAGACTTTTAAAACAAGAACAGGAAATAAAGAACCTTGTCCAAAACCAATCAAAGCTACACTGATAATCACTAAAGGTATACTGTTAGTAAAAGTTAAAATAGAAAAAGCAATTCCCATTCCTAATAACATGACAGTGATGATATATTTTTTTAAAATAATTTCAAGTTGAACTAAAAGTAAGCTTGTAATCATCCCACCAACTGTTGTAAAAGCAACAATCGTACCAGCAATAGTAGCGCCACCTAAATTATTTTGTTCTAAAAATAAAGCCATATTTGTAGCGATTGAATAATAAGCTAACATGACACCACCCATAGCTAAGGCGTAACCAAAGACGGCAAGAGGTATTTTAGATTTTTTATTATGTTCAAGTGGTTCTTGAATCTCGCCTTTAGGTAAAAAGAAAAAGACAAGAATAAAAATAATTAATCCTAGAAAATAGACATTAAAAGGTGTACGCCAGCCAAAAGTTGCCAACCAACCAGCAAGTAACATTGTCAGAATTCCACCAAAATTACTAAATGCTGAGTTATAACCCATCATCTTAGTCCGTTCTTTTCCACTGAAATAATCATTAATTAATGACATGGAAAGTGGCATGACAAGCCCAACACCAGCACCTAGAAACAATCTAAGAGCAATAATTGCTTCGATCGTTGAAACAAATTGTGGTCCAATACCACCAACTAAATAAATCAGTACCCCAATTAAAACAATGGTTCGTTTTCTAATTTTAGATGTTAAATAACTGGATAAAAAAGAAAAAGGAATAATGATGATCGACGGGGCGGTTAAAATAAGTTTAATCATCGTAGGACTTGCATCAGGAAATGCTTGAGCAATTAGTCCTAGTGCAGGGGATATCGCAGCACCAGCCATGACCGTTGCCATCGAAATTGAAATAATAGTAGGTTTGAGAATTTTGTTAATTATAACCAGTTCCTTTCTTTAGTCTAAGATAAACGTATTTTTCAAATGGTTAACAATGGACCATTCTATGTGTTTCTAAAAAATAAGCAATCAATATGAGATTTAATCTTGAATTCTATAATTAAATTTTATAAACAATATAATTGTGTTTTTATACCCTATATAGTATATTGAGTGTAATATAAATTGTAGGAGGGTATTTCATTATGTATTTAAAAACCTTTACAGATGAAAAATTAGCACAAAATGCATATTTAGTAGGATGTCAACAAACTGGAGAGGCAATTATCATTGATCCACCTCGCCATTTCAATCATATAATTGAAGATGCAGCAAAAGAAGGATTAGAAATAACAGCAGCAGCAGATACACATATTCATGCTGATTATGTTTCAGGCGCTCGTGAGTTAGCAATTAAACACGGAGCAAAACTTTATTTATCAGATGAAGGTGATAAAGACTGGAAATATGAATTTACAGATGGCATAAAATCACAACTGCTTAAAGAAGGTTCAAAAATAAATATTGGAAAAGTTGAACTAGAAGTGATGTACACACCAGGACACACTCCAGAAAGCTTATCGTTCATTTTAACGGACTTTGGTGGCGGTGCAACAGAACCAATGGGGATTTTCACAGGAGATTTTGTCTTTGTTGGTGATGTAGGACGTCCCGATTTACTTGAAGAAGCAGCAGGAATAATGGATACAGCAGATGCTGGTGCAAGAGACATGTTTAACTCACTTAAGCGATTTAAAGCTTTACCAGATCACTTGATTGTTTGGCCAGGACATGGCGCAGGCTCAGCTTGTGGAAAGTCACTAGGTTCAGTTCCAACTACAACCGTTGGATACGAAAAACAAGTGAACTGGGCATTAAATATTGATGAAGAAGAAGCATTTGTAAAAGAACTGCTTAAAGATCAACCAGAAGCTCCAACTTATTTTGCAAAAATGAAAGAAGTAAATAAAGTAGGTCCAGCAATATTAGAGGAAAAAGAAATACCAGTTATTTTAAATAAGAATGAATTAAATGAGTGGTTAGGAAAAGAAAATACGTTGATTCTTGATACTCGACTTGCTGAGGAAGCTCAGTCTACGTTAATTAAAGGTTCAATTAATATACCATTTGATTCGAAATTCACAAATTGGGTCGGTTGGTTAGCGAAGTATGATGAACAGCTATTATTATTAACAAAAGATGGTGAACGTAAAGAAGTTCAACAAGCACTTGAATCAATTGGATTTGATGCAATTGGTGCATTTATTGATGAAAATGTTATTTCTGAAGTTGAAACAGATACCTATCAAACAATATCAATGAATGAATTTATTAATGAAATTGATGATGATGATGTGGTGGTTGTTGATGTTAGAAATAAAACAGAATGGGATGCAGGTCATTTCGATCAAGCAGAACATCTCTTCTTAGGTAAATTACGTCAATTACCATTGCCAGAAAATAAACGCATCATGGTTCATTGTGTAACGGGTGCACGTTCAGCAGTTGCTGCGAGCATACTTAAAGCACGTGGTTGTGAAGATGTTAATCATATGAGAAGCTCATATGGAGAAACAATTAAACAAATGTAATAAATAGCGCCTCATTTAAATGAGGCGTTTTTTATGTGTATAATAAAACTAACTTTATGTAATTAACATTTCAATTTCTTTGGAATGTTAATTTTATGTGCTAAAATGGTCTATCAATATCTTAAATATTAAAATGTGAATAAGATTGAGAAAGTTGGTTATTTATGGAAGATAAGAGAACGTTAGAAAAAAAGCCCTCCATTAAAATGATACCCTTGATGACAATATTGCTCTCAGGAGCATTTATTACGATATTAAATCAAACGCTTTTAGGAACGGCTCTACCAGTAATTATGGTCGATTTAAATTTAACTGAAAGTACAGTTCAGTGGTTACAATCAATTTTTATGTTAGTTAATGGAATTATGATTCCTGTAACGGCATTTTTAATTCAACGCTTTTCAACACGTAGTTTATTTTTAACTGCGATGAGTTTATTTGCATTTGGAACAGCAATTGCAGCTTTCGCACCAACATTTTCGCTCTTAATGATTGGACGAATTTTCCAAGCGTCGGGTGCTGGTATTATGATGCCTCTGCTGCAAACGATTTTATTTTTAGTCTTCCCGCTTGAAAAAAGAGGTCAAGCAATGGGGATGTTTGGACTTGTAATCGCTTTTGCTCCAGCAATTGGACCGACTTTATCAGGTTGGTTAGTTGATCAATTCCATTGGAGAAGCGTCTTTTTTGTTGTCTTACCGATTGCATTATTTACAATTATCGGTGCTTCAATCTTCTTAAAGAATGTTACTGAACAAAAAGATATTAAAGTAGATGTGACTTCGATTATATTATCAACACTAGGTTTCGGTGGACTTTTATATGGATTTAGTATCGCTGGAAATGTAGGTTGGGGAAGTGTTCAAGTCTATGGCACAATCATTTTAGGTGCAATATCACTCCTTATTTTTATAACACGACAGCTGAAATTAGAGACACCGATGTTAGAGTTTAGAGTGTTTCAATATAAAATATTTAGCTTAACAACAGGTTTAGGTATGATTGTGTTTATGTCAATGATTGGAACAGCAGTTATCTTGCCATTATTTATGCAAAATATGCTTGAAGTATCTGCTCTTGATTCTGGTTTAGTTTTACTTCCTGGTGCAATAATAATGGGATTGATGAACCCTGTTACAGGAAGGCTATTTGATAAGTTTGGAGCGAGATGGTTAGCAATTCCAGGTTTTTCAATTTTAGTGATTACGACTTATTTATTTACTAATCTGTCAACAGATACCTCACTAACCTATATGGCAGTGATGAATGCGATTCGTATGCTATCTATCTCTATGGTGATGATGCCTGTGACAACCGCAGGACTTAATCAATTACCTGAGCATTTAATCCCACATGGAACGGCAATGAGTAATACATTTAGACAAATGTCAGGCGCAATAGGAACAGCCGTACTAGTTACAATCATGTCAACGACTGCTATTCCAAAAGCAGGATTAAATGGATTAATTCATGGTGTAAATATGTCGTTTTACGCAGCGACAGCTATAGCCTTTATCGGTTTAATTCTGTCATTTTATATTAAAAGTAAACCGCAAGCATAAAAAATCGAAGGGTTTTTTAGATACATTCTAAAAGCCCTTCGATTTTTTGTTGGTTTTATCTAAATAAATCTAAAAAGCGGTCCCAAAAATTTTTCTTTGGCTCTTCTTTTTTGGGTGCATCATCAGGTTCATCTTTTTCAATTGCTTCAGTTTGCAAAACAAATTGTACAACACCAATATTTGTATTTAAATCAGAAACAAAAGAAAGAGCTTCAAAATCTGAGAAATCAAAGTCCTCCATAAATTTATCAATTTCAGATTCAAGTTGACCAGAGAGGTCTTTTGTCTCATCTCTTAGTTCTTGTGTCCCATCCTGTAATTGACTGATACCATCTTTTAATTTAGACGTCCCTTTAGCTAATTGATTTGTTCCTTGGTTGAGCTCATTATAAGATGTTGCTAATTGATTAACACCATCTGTATATGCAACTAAACCATTATGAAATTTATTATACTCGGTAGCAAGTTGTGATAAGCCACTCGTTAATTCATTTAAATCATCTAACATGGATAAGCTACCCATCGCGCCATCAATACCTTGTGTAAATAGATCTATTTCATCTGCCATCTCAATTAACGAACCACTTGTATCCTTAGGTACTTGTGTTTTAATCCCATCTATTAAATTAACGGATTGATCCATTAATTCTAAGCGTTCAATACTTTGTTTGATTTGTTCATCAATTATTTTTTTGTTTTCTTGTGCTTGTTTTTCTATCTCTTTTTCTACGTCCTCATCTATTTCCTCGGTCTCTTCACTAGTCTGGAGATCACTTTCTTGAACGCTTGAATTAATTTCCTTTAACAGTTGAATAAGTTGTTCAATTTCATTTTCGTTTAAAGTAATATCAGGTAAAGAATTAACTTCTGTTTGTAATTGACCAACAAATCTTGCAACATTTCTTAATTCACTAGAAAGAGACTTTAAAGTTTCTGGTATTTGATTTAAATCATTCTCAATTCCACTAGGAATCTCGGGTATATTGCCAAGCATCTGATTTATCTGTTTAAAAACATTTAGGATTTCATCAGAGCCCTTGATGAGCTGATCAGACGAGTTATTTAATTCATTTATTCCATTTAAAAATTGGTCTGAACCATTACTTAATTCAGAGGCTCCCTTACTTAATTCAGAAGCTCCATCTTCTAATTCAGCAACTCCGTCATTAATATCACGAATTGCATTTGATAATGCTTGCATATCACTAGATAATTCTTTTGTATCAGGACTTTCAAAGCCAATATTAGCAGGAACTGCACTCATTTCAATAGGTTCCATTTTAAAATCCCTTACATCAGTTGTAACAATCATAACTTCTTCTTTATCAGGCATGACACTAAAAGTCATTAATTTATTCTTACCTTCATTGGCTTCGGTACCTTTGGGCGCAATAATATTTTTAAAGTGAAGCGGATCAAGCGTTAAATTAACTTGTAAAAGGTAATATTCAAAGAAAGTTGGATCAATGTCTTCATTTTTTCTCGTTTCAATTTGAATCGTTAATTCACCATTGGCACCTAAAAGATCTTCTGGGTCCATTTTTTTCCCATCTAATAGATATGTAATAGATATATCCCATGGTAAAGGTTGTTTATCAAGCCTACCTTGATAATAAAATGCTTCATCTGCTTGAAAATGTACTTCATTGTCATTTTTGATTGTCACGTCCGTTAAGTCTGTTAAATTACGAACATTGTCATAGCTTCCATAGTCAATAAATTGACCAGCTTGATTAATTTGAAATGAATTAACAACATACATTTCGTCTATTTTTCCACTAGCAGATAAATTCGCATAGATAACTTCATCCTTAACATAATCTTCATTATCATCTGTTTTTGCTAAAGAAGCAGTAGGAATCATTGTGAAAATAAGGATAAAGCTGACTAAACTATAGCCAAGTCGTTTTAATAACAAGTAATCACTTCCTTTTTTTATAAAAATTAGGTTTCCAAGTTGTTTTCTCGATGATACGATCAAAGACAAGTAACAAAGCTGGTAATAACAAGACGACAAGTGTAAAGGCAAGTAAGGTTCCGCGTCCAAGTAAAATACCTATCGATGAAATAATTGGATCTGATGAAGTAAACCATAATATAAATCCAACACTTGAAAGAATCGATGCAGGAACAGCTATTGAAAAGATGTTTTCATTAATCGTTTTTTTAATCGCATCTTTAGCACTCATCTCTTGACGGAAGTTTGTATAACTTTCTGAGAATAAAATACCGTAATCAACTGTTGCAGCTAATTGAACGATACTAATAATTAAATAACCAATATACACAAGTGGGTCATTTGAAAAGTATGGGACAGCTAAATTTATCCAAACAGATGCTTGAATAGTTAAGAGTAAAACAATCGGCATAGAAATAGATTTGAATGTGATAAGTAACACAAGTCCGATTGCAACAACAGTTAAAATATTAACAAGTGTATTATCTTTTTTAACAATGACTTTCATATCAGATAAAGTTACACTCTCTCCTGTTGCGTGAAATGTATCACCATAATATTTTTCGGTAATTTCTCTAACTTTATCAACAAATGCAAAAGCTTGTTTACCTTCTGTGTCAGTCGTAGCATTTAAAATAATTCGACTATAATTTTCAGAAAAGAATTGATCTTTTGCAGACTCAGCTAAATATTCAGGTGGAATGGCTATGCCTACAGCACTTGTGTAAGAAATAATACTTTTAATTTCAGGTAATCTATCAAGTTCACTTGTTAATTTATCTTCACGTGCTAAATCACCTTCAGGAACGAGTAAAACAAGTGGGGTAAATTTATCAAATGCTTCGTCAATTTGAATCGTGTCTTGGCCTGCTCGTGTATTTTCAGGAATATCACCCATGCCATAAATAAAGTTTGTTTTACTTTGAGCAATAAATGCTGGAACGAGAATAATTGCGATTAAAATAAGGACGGGAATTCTTAATTTGATTAAATGCTTCCCGATATTGTATTTGTTTGGAACCCATTGTTTATGACGTGTTTTTTCAATCAAAGGGAATAATAATAATGTTAGAGCTGGTAAGAAAATCATAATACTAATAAAGCTCAGTAGAATCCCTTTAACTAAATTAATCCCTAAATCTGCTCCAATTTCAAAGTCCATAAAGGTAAGTGCCATAAAACCAAAAAACGTGGTTGCAGCACTAGCTGTAATAGCAGGGAAAGAGCGTTTAATTGCTAAAGTCATCGCTTCAGTTGGATCTTCTATCCGGTCCTTATAATCATCAAATCGATGTAAGAGAAATATGGCATAATCAAGCGACACAGCAAGTTGTAAAATTGGGGCAACAGATTGTGAAATAAAAGAAATTTCACCAACGAATAAGTTTGTCCCTAAGTTAATTAAAATTGAAATACCAATTGCAATTAAGAAAAAGACAGGTTCAATCCATGAACGTGTTGAAAGTAATAAAATTAAAATAATGATGGGGACTAAAATTGCTGCTGCATTAAATGTTTCTTGACCCGTTGCTTTTTGAGAAAGTGCAACATCAAGTGCATCTCCAGCAAGCGCATTTTCTTCACCGATTATGTTATAAATTTCATCGGTAACTGGAACTTCCTTTCCTTCTGCAACTTCAAAGGTAAATAAAGCATGATTATTTTTATAATATGTATCAAGAATGTCTTCATCAACTAGTTCAAGCGGCGTCTTTAAATCAACAAGATCGTCAAGCCACATAACACCAGAAATACCATCTACCTCTGATAATTGTTTTTTCATCTGGAGAGCTTCTTGGATATTGACATCTTTAATCATCACGCGCGTATTGGCGATATTTCCAGAAAATTCTTCGTCCATAACATCAATCGCGACTGTAGAAGGGGCATTAGCAGGCAAATAATCTGTCATATTATAATTGACAGAAACGCCAAATTGAGCAATACCACCAATAACAGCTAAAATTGAAAATACAATTACGATCATTTTTTTATGTTTTAACATTCGTGTTATAAAATTGATGAATCTTCACCCTCTCAAACAAATGACATTACAAAGTTAAAAGCTACTTATTATTATACGGGGAGGATATCAAGTTATCAAAATTAAGTAACTACTATCGCCAATTAAATGAAATCAAGCATTCTAGTGACAAAGAATCTAAACAATTAACAGAATTATACGATTGGCTAAAAAATAGTTACCAAACTAAAAAAGTTTGATAACTATTTATTTTGTTAAAATCATATCAATATGTGGAATGTCATCTTCTAGGTAAACATCAGAAACTTGTTTAAATCCTAAAGATGAATAAAATTGCTTTAAATGATGTTGAGCTTGAATTTTTATGGTCTGCTCTAGCCATTCATTTGTAATATAATGAATGGCTTTTTGCATAATTTTACTTGCATAACCCTTAGAACGATAGTCTTTTACTACAAGAACTCGGCCAATTGAAACTTCGGTATATTTAGTATGTTTTGGTAAAATCCGCACATAAGCGATTAAGTTCTCATTATTTTTCAAGCATAAATGCATGGCTTGCTGATCATAATCATCTATTTCTGGATAAGCACATGTTTGTTCAACGACAAAAATATCAACTCTTGCTTTAAGAATATTGTAAAGTTCAGAAACAGATAACTCATGAAATTTTTTCAAAGTCCAAATCATCCCCAAAACACTCCTTGATTTAATCTTGTCAGATCAATTGTTAAAAGATAAATAAATCATATCATTCATGAGTAACTGACTCAACAATCTGATAAAGGATAAATAAAGAGTTGTTGTTTATTCAGACTATGTTAAAATAATATAAAGAATCATTGTCGACATTCAACATTTAATTAAAATGTAAGCGAATACAAAGTTGGTAATTATTTTAAAAGGAGCGAGTTAATATGAAGATATTGGTCACTGAATTAATGTGGGAAGATGGTATTAAAGATTTAAAAGATAAAGGCTACCAAGTAGATTATGACATGGAATTATCAAGAAAACGTGAAGAACTAATTAAATTACTACCTAATTATGATGCTGTGATTGTTAGAAATGAAACAAAAGTTGATACTGAATTTTTAAATGCTGCTAAAAATACTCAAGTGATAGGACGATTAGGCGTAGGCCTCGATAACATTGATTTAACGGGTGCAAAAGAACGTCAGATACCTGTTATTTCTGCACGAAATGCTAATGCAACATCTGTTGCTGAATATGTAATAGCTGCAATGTTAGACGCATCTCGTCCATTACGATTAGCAAATGAGGATGTTAGAAAGGGAAATTGGAATCGTAAACAATTCACAGGCATTGAATTGAACAACCGAGTTCTTGGATTAATTGGAATGGGTGAAATATCACACCGCGTTGCTAAACGTGCAAAAGTATTTGGAATGGACGTGATTGGTTATGATCCATTTGTCGCCCCTTTTGATCATGTTGTCCAAGAAACGGGTATTAAACAAGTTGCAACAGTTACAGAAGTTTTAAAAGCCTCTGACTTTGTTTCTGTCCATGTTCCATTCACGCAATCAACAAAACATTTATTAGATCTTTCAGCATTTAAATTAATGAAACCAAGTGCTTATGTGATTAATTCTGCACGTGGTGGCATTATAAATGAAGCGGATGTTGTAGAGGCGGTGAAAAACAAAGAAATTGCGGGTGCTTATTTAGATGTTTTAGAAAAAGAACCAATCGAAAAAGATTCACCCCTAGCAAAATCTAAAGATATCATCTTGTCTCCGCATATTGCAGGACTTACTGTTGAAGCGCAATCGCGAACGGCTATGTTAATTTCAGAAGAAGTGGATCGTGTCTTAAAAGGTGGAAAATCACTTTGTCAGGTAAATTAAATAAAGAGGTGAAAAATAATGTCTAAAAGAAAAGGCATTAAACGACATGAAGCACTCAAGCCATTATCACGTCACCACATGTTAGGCTTACATATTGGCCTTAAATTATCAAGAGCGAAAACGGAAGAAAGCAAACTTAGCTTTGCTGAAATTATCGAAGAAACTTCAGATTTTTGGCATCGAGGTGGGGAAGCACATTTTCGTGAAGAAGAAGAAATTGTCCTTCCTGCTTATGCAAAATATGCTAAGCTAGATAAACAGGAGATTATTGAGATGCTGTTAGAGCATGTTTTAATCAGGAGTGGCATGCAGTCTTTGTTTGCTAATGAATTAACTATCTCCGAAGTCAGAGAGTTAGGTGAACTTCTGCGAGCCCATATTAGAAAAGAAGAACGAATCATTTTTCCAATGATTGAAAAAGCATTGCCAGAAGCGGAACTAAAACGTCTAGCCCCCTATTTACATGAACATGATGAATAAGATTTTAAAGAAAGGAAATCATGATGAAATTATCAATTTTAGATTTAGCTACAATTTATAATAATGAAACGCCCGAAGAGACATTAAGAAATTCAACAGAACTTGTTCAATTAGCTGACAAATTAGGGTATACCAGATATTGGTTTGCAGAACATCATAATACAGCCTATCAAATGAGTACTTCTCCAGATATCTTAGCAGCACATGCTGCTGCACTTACAAAAAATATCCGAATTGGATCTGGTGGTATTATGATACCAAACCATAGTCCTTTAAAAGTAGTTGAAAACTTCTCGCTACTTGAAGCACTTCATCCTGGAAGAATTGATTTAGGAATGGGTCGAGCATCAGGTACAGATGGTTTGACAAATGCTGTGTTAAGAAATAATAATGAACCTTTAACTGGAGAGATGATTATGAGTCAACTGATGCAAATTTTAGCATTTTTTGATCAAGATTTTCCTGAAGATCATCCGTATCATAAAATTAAACCATCAGCAAGTAAATCATTAAGACCGGATATATTTATGTTAGGCTCAAGTGATGGTGGGATGAGCATTGCTTCACAATTAGGTTTAGGCTTTGCTTTTGCTGGTCAAATCAATCCAAGTATCGCTGTGCCGATGTTAAAAGCTTACCGAAAAAACTTTAAGCCATCTAAATATTTAAATAAGCCCTATAGTATGCTTGCAATGATTGTGGTTTGTGCTAAAACAGACGAAGAAGCAAAAGAGCTAGCCCATCCTGCAGAATTACAATGGGTAAGGTGGATGACAGGACAATACAAATTACCCCCTCCTACGCTAAAAGAAGCGCGTGAACATGTCTATACAGATGAAGAAAAACAGGCTCGGAAAGAAAATAAAGATAAGTTTATTATCGGTAATCCTGAAGGTGTAAAAGCACAAATTTTACACTATCAAAAAGAAGCAGAAATAGATGAATTGATTATTGCTAATATGATTACAGATAAACCCTCACGTCATAAGTCTTATGAATTATTAGCAGAAGCATTTAACTTAAAGCATTAAAATAAACTACCTAAAGATACTCAGGTCTTTAGGTGGTTTATTATTTATATTTATTTAATTTTCTTGCGTGATAAAATTAAGAATCAAGTGTTCATCTGATGTAGTTTGATAAAGATCAACTAATCCTTTTTTAAAAATCTCCTGTTTAGTGAGTCTTTTTTGTTTTAATAAAACAGAAAATGAAGGGACTTGTGGTAAGCCTATTAAAGCAACCGTATCTTTACTTATCCATTTAGCATCAATCAGATTTGTTTTAATCATTTGAATAGAAATTGGAATCCCATTTTTGAAAAAGTAATGGTGATTATCCTTACTCGTACCTGGTTCGTTTAAACAAATGAATAAAGAAATATTATCGGCAAATTTTAATAGCGATAAATGATCATCAAAAATCTCAGACGTAATATGTGGGTAATGTTTTAAAATGCGCTTAATTCTATTTCGTTCATGATTTAAATAAAAAATCACTTCATCAGTTTCATCGTTCTTCATGAAGTTAATATAATGAGCACTGCATAAAGCAGCTGCATAAGGATCTTTTTCTTCTACTTTATTGACGCCTTCAGTATAAAGAACTGTTTTAGGAACAATTGGAAAATCGATAAAAGAATAAGGTTTATTTATTTTATCATTCCAAAAAGGTTGTTTATCAAAGAAATTCCAACCGTAATCATGCATTTGTATAGCGTATAAAACAGAATTTATCATCTTATCGTTCTTTAAAAAATGATCTTTCCAATGTGCTATGATTTCTTTAGAAATGTGTGCATGGTGATGTTGTTCAATCATAATAAATGATTCTTTCTGTTCACGAATAATCATATTAAATGCACCCTTTCTTTAAATAAAGTATAACAAATGCTTATCTATTAATAAAGTGAGTTTGATAGGTTGATTGAAGATAAACTTTTTTTAAAGCTCTAAATAAAAGAATGGTGTATGATAAGAAGAGATATTTAATGCTAGGAGGAATAAATGTGCAAATTATTATATCTCATATTAATACAGATTTTGATGCATTAGCTTCAATGATTGCAGCACAAAAATTGTATCCCAATGCACAAGTTGTTATTTCAGATAAACAAAATGTAACGGTCAGTCAATTCTTAACAATTTATCGTGAAAAATTAAATTTAATTCAAGATAGTCAAATTAATTTTCAAGAAGTGACAGAGCTAATCATGGTGGATGAAGCGTCCTTAGCCCGTGTGAGCGATTATAAAAATGAATTAAACCATGAAAAACTAAAAGTGATTATTTATGATCATCACCTTAAAGCAGCAGATGATGTGACAGAATACACAGGTAAAATTGAACCTGTCGGAGCAGCAGTCACGCTTTTAATTGAAGAAATTAAAGAAAGAAAATTAACGATATCACCATTCGAAGCGACATTGTTTGGATTAGGTATTTATACAGATACAAATGCATTTACAAACAATAATACAACTGCACGTGACCTTGAAGCAGCAAGTTATTTAATGCTAAAAGGAATGGATTTAGAAATTATTAATCGTTTTTCAGATGAAATATTACATCCAGAACAACAAGAGATATTAAATCATTTGTTTCAAAACTCAACATCGCACTATCTAGACGGCTTACAAATTGTCGTAAGTACTTATCAAGCAGATAAGTATACAAAAGGATTAGCAACACTTGTTGAAAAACTCAGTGAAATTACCGATGCTGATGCAACATTGATCGTTGTTCGAATGAAAAATCGAATCTATATTATTGGACGCGCACATTCTGAGCGTGTTAATTTAATTCCGCTTTTAACTAGGTGGGGCGGTGGTGGTCACCAACAAGCAGGGTCAGCGTCAATAAAAAATGGTAACTATCAAGAAATTGTTAAAGATGTTGAAAAAGGTCTTGCTTCAATGCTAATGCCAGCAATTACAGCACGTGATATGATGACGGAGCCTGTTAAAACAATTTTACCAGAAACGACGATTGATGAAGCAGGTCATCTAATGTTTCGTTATGGACACAGTGGTTTTCCGGTTGTTAAAGAAGGTAAGTTGTTAGGGATTCTTACACGTCGTGATTTGGAAAAAGCAACCCATCATGGTTTAGGTCATGCGCCAGTTAAAGCTTATATGAGCACGCAAGTTGTTTCAATTAATCCAGAGACAACAGAAGAAGAAATTCAACAATTGATTATCGATCGTAATATTGGGCGTATTCCAGTCGTTGAAGACAATCAATTAATAGGAATTGTCTCCAGAACAAACATTATTGAAATGATGCATAACAAGCAATTAAAAAATAAGCTTGAAAAAACAAAACGTTTAAATTTAAAAACAAATTTACAAACGGATATGGCAGAGCAATTACCTGAGGAGATATATCACTTATTAAAAAAAATAAGTCGTAGTGCTAAAGAAATAAATTTACCAGTTTATTTAATTGGTGGCATTGTTAGAGATATTTTATTAAAACAACCAAATGATGATGTCGATTTAGTTGTTGAAGGAAATGGTATGGTATTTGCTAAGAAACTATACGACGATTATGGTGGCGAAGTGATCTATCATGAAAGTTTTAAAACAGCAACTTGGACACATCCATCAGGAATCGAAATTGATATTACATCGTCACGCTTAGAATATTATGAACATCCAGCAGCTTTACCAGATGTTGAAACCTCAACCTTAAAAGAAGATTTATACCGTCGAGATTTTACAATTAATGCGATGGCGATTTATTTAAATGAAGACGATTTTGGAAAGCTAATAGATCCATTTAAAGGTCAACTTGACTTGAGAGAAAAAAGAGTAAAAATCTTGCATAATTTAAGTTTTGTCGAAGATCCAACACGTATTTTACGTGGGATACGCTTTGAAACACGATTTGATTTTAAAATGGATAAGCAAACAGAAAACCTTGCATTACAATCTGTTTCAAGTATGACAGAACTATCAACTAATCGTATTATTGGAGAAATTATGCGGTTCTTTAGAGAAGATAAGCCAGATAAATCAAATCAAAGACTATTAGAACTAAATTAC
>CALZEK010000001.1 GCA_945639745.1 uncultured Bacillaceae bacterium | reverse complement strand
TATTCATAAAAATCACGTAAGTATGGTACTCGACCTATTTTATTTTTTAAATTCCTATAAGCTTCATCATAAACTTTCATTGTTGTTAGCTTAGCTCGATTAATTGATTCGAAAATCCGCTTCCTAGCGATTTCTTCAAAATTTATATTGGATATACCTTTGATATAACTAGTATCTTGTACATGTCGCCTCAAATTATCTTTATTTTGTGACTCATCTCCTGATAATGCTACAGGTATTAAATAATTATTATTATAATTAGCTATAAAATCAATAATAGTTACATATTCTTTTGACTCATGTTTTCTTAAGCCACGCCCTAACTGTTGTATGAAAATAATACTTGATTCTGTTTGGCGTAACATTACTATTTGATTCAAGCTCGGAATATCAATTCCCTCATTGAATATATCTACCGTTAAAATATATTCAAGCGCTCCATTTTCTAACATTTCAATTGCTTCTTCTCGCTCTTCTTGGCTATTCGCTCCAGTTAAAGCACGTGTTCTATACCCTCTTGCATTTAACACTTTTGAAAGTTCGACTGCCTCTATTTTACGACTACAAAAAATTAAACCTTGCACTTGTTTACCTGAGTATCCATAATAGCTTATCTTTTCGATAAGATGCTCTACTCTTTCTTCAGCAATTAACTTCGAAATTAACTGAGCATCATTCGTCACTTCACCTACATACTCCAAATCTGTTACACCAAAGTAATGGAATGGACAAAGCATATCTTCTTCTAATGCTTCTTGTAATCTAATTTCATACGCAATATTATAATCAAATAATTTATAGATATTGTAATCGTCCGTTCTTTCTGGTGTTGCTGTCATACCTAATAAAAAGTTTGGTTCAAAATAATTTAAAACTCTTTCATAGGATGCTGCTCCAGCTTTATGAACTTCATCAATCAAAATATAATCAAAATCTTCTGGCAAAAAATGTAAGAGGTAATTATCTCGAGAGATTGTTTGAATAGTCGCGAATAAATATCTGGCTTTATAATCTTTGCTATTGCCAGATAGAACTCCAAAGTCCTCATCTTTTCCACCTAATACACGTTTGAAGTCTTCTAATGCTTTCAATAATATTTGTTCTCTATGTACAATAAAAAGCATTCGTTTAGGTTGGTAAGCTCTAACATCGAATGCAGAAGGGTATGTTTTCCCCGTTCCTGTTGCTGAAATGATTAACCCTTTATCTAAATGCTTTTTACGTAAGCCTTCAATTTGTATTAATGCCGTTTCTTGCATTTTATTTGGTTTGATTTCATATGCAGTTTCAATACTATTCTTTGTTTCATATATTTCATTAAATGTTGTATTTATTTTATTTGTAAAGTTTTGTTTAATCGAATACTTTTCATAATTTATCTTATATGCTTCGATCCACTCATTAGTTAATATTGTTGATTCAGACCATATATCTTCAAACTGTTGCTTAAAATGATTTACAAATTCGCCTTCATTTAATGAATTTAATTTTACATTCCATTCGTAATTCACTTTTAAAGCCGATGTTGTTAAATTAGAGCTGCCAATAATGAGTGAATGATAATTTTTTTGTTCAAATATATATCCTTTAGCGTGAAACCCTTTAGTATTTGTTACACGTAAACTAACGTTTTCTAATTTTAATAATTCTTTAAACATTTCTGGTGTATTAAAATATAAATAATCAGAAGTAAGAATACGGCCTTGGATACCTTTTTCTTTCAACTCTAATAAATGTGTTTTTAAAGTAGCTAATCCATCTTCTGTAATAAATGCTACTGAAAATATAAATGATTTACACATTCTTAACTCATGAATAAGATTATTTAAGACATTGATATTTTTAGTTTCATTATTAATTAGTAATTCTGGCTTATACATTGTTCGTTCAACTATATTTTGATCGATAAAGCCTTTATGTAATGAATCTTTAAATGATTGAACTAAATTATCCAAGTGTACTCCTCCTACTAAAACGTCATTGCCTCTAACTTCTTAATCGCTGGAATATCAGCCGGTGCCCAGTTCAATTTACCAATTTCATGGGGAGCAAGCCATTTTATCTGTTCATGTTCTGTAAGCTTTAATTCACCACTTGTCACCTTGCTTAGATATGTTGTTAAATGTACAATTCCAAAATCATATTCGTGGACTGTGTAGTCGATTTTTTCACCAACTTCAATACGACATAGCATTTCTTCTTCTATTTCGCGAATAAGTGCTTCTTTTGGTGTTTCACCCGCTTCAATTTTACCTCCAGGGAATTCCCACATGAGCGGTAAAGATTTATCTGCCCCTCTTTGAGCACATAATATTTTTTTATCCTCAATTATAACTGCACCAACAACGTGAATATTTTTCTTAGTCATCTCGAATCTCCTTATAAATCAATTCTGCCTTTATTTTAGCCAAGAAGAACTAATAAGGCAATTAAGATTAGCGCTATTCAATAAACAAAACGCCTTGTATATGTATACAAGGCGTTTTGTTCTATAGCTTTTTAACAAATTCTGTTTTTAATTTCATTGGTCCGTGACCAGGGACTTTACAGTCGATATCATGATCTTCATCAATCAATTTAATATCTTTTACAATCGTTCCTTGTTTAACAACTGATGAAGCACCTTTTATTTTCAAGTCTTTAATAACAGATACATCATCACCATCGACTAAAACATTTCCGTTTGCATCACGGTATACTTTTTCTTCTGGGACTTCTTCTGCTTCTGTTTCAGTCGTCCACTCATGAGCACACATTGGACAAACAAATAAACTTCCATCTTCATAGGTTAAATCTGAATCACATTTTGGACAATTTGGAAATTGAGCCATTCATCTTCCTCCAGTAAGTTTTCTCTATTATACCATATTTCTCATCTCTATTATTCTTTTTAGGATCTGATGTCCTTTATAAATCAGTTTGAATCTGATTGTGTTTATTTTCTTTTGCTTTTTTAAAGAACCATAAAGCAAAAATTAGTGTTAAAATAATTCCACCAACATAGGATACATTTAATGACAAATTAAAACCAATTTTAGCATTCAGTATGTAGATAAATACCATATATGTTATAAAGAGTGCTGGAATAAGTGGAATCCAAAATTGTTTACCTTTAATTAAGAGATACATGGTCGCAATCCATAAGGCAAGCGCTGCTGTTGTTTGGTTTGCCCAAGAGAAATAACGCCATAAAACATCAAAATCGACTTGAGTTAAAATAATCGAAACGATTAATAAAGGTATAGCAATAATCAATCTGTTAAACACTTTACTTTGATTAAATTTAATGTAATCGGCAATGATTGATCGCGCTGCGCGAAAGGCAGTATCTCCAGAAGTAATTGGTAGAACAATTACGCTTAAAATAGCGATGGTACCGCCTATTGCTCCAAGTAATGTCACAGAGACTTCATTAACGACAGCTGATGGTGTTCCAGCATTAATAAGTTCATTTAAATTCTCTCCGTAAAAAAGACTCATTGACGCAGCTGCCCATATCATCGCAATCGCCGCTTCAGTAATCATCATGCCATAAAATATGTAACGTCCTTGTGATTCTGTTTCGACTGTTCGAGAAATAATCGGTGACTGCGTTGCATGGAACCCTGACAAAGCACCACATGTAATTGTTAAGAATAGAATTGGGAATATCGGCAGATTGTCTGAATGCATATTTTCAAATGTAAGTTCTGGTATATTCATGCCATTTCCAGAAGTAAATAATGTAATACCTACTGCAACAGTACCTATAACTAAAATAGCTCCTAAAATAGGATAAATTTTTCCGATTATTTTATCAATCGGTAAAATCGTAGATAAAAAGAAGTAGAAAAATATAATTCCGGTAATAACCCATAATGTTACTTGACCATCTAGTAAAACATGTAATAAAGAACCTGATGTTGTTGCAAATACCGTCCCTACTAATAAGAGTAATAATAATGAAAACAAGTTTACAATATGTCTTGAAACTTTTCCTAAAAACTTACCTGCTAATTCAGGTATATGCGCACCCTGATTACGAATCGAAATCATACCCGTTAAATAGTCATGAACTCCACCTGCAAAAATCGAACCTAAAACAATCCAAACAAATGCAACTGGACCAAACAAAGCCCCCATGATTGGACCAAATATTGGACCTGTGCCTGCAATATTTAGTAATTGAATCATTGCATTATTTTGTTTTTTCATCGGTACATAGTCCACATTATCACGATTAGAAATAGCTGGTGTTGCTCGTGAATCATCAATTCCAAATACTTTCTCAACTATCTTTCCGTATGTAAAATATCCAACAATCAAAATTATCAGCGATATAAAAAATGTTATCATTTTAGTGCCTCCTAAGTTTCTTCAAATGAAATCGTTTCCATTGGAAATGTTATCATCTTTAAACAATAAAAATCAAATATAATTCATGAATCTTTCCTTACACCGAATATTACGAAAAGTCCCATTATTAACACTTTTACTTATCTATTTAATTAACTAAAGAAAGCGGTTATAATATGTACATTAGTTTTTATAGGAGGATTATCATGAAGAAAAAAGGATTTTTCCAACGATCACTTGATAGAGTAGAATTTATAGGGAATAAGCTACCTCATCCAGTTACGTTGTTTGCTTTACTTGCTTTACTAGTACTTGTTTTATCAGCCATTATTTCTCAATTTAATATTGCTGTTGAACACCCTGGGATTGAAGGGGAAATTGTTTCTGTCTCAAATTTACTGACTAATGAGGGAATTGCGCATATTTTCACTAGTATGACAGAAAACTTCATTGGTTTCGCACCTTTAGGTGTGGTACTCGTTACAATGTTAGGTATTGGGCTTGCCGAAACTACCGGTTTAATTAGTGCCGTTTTACGTGGATTTGTTTTATCTGTTCCTAAAAGGCTAATTACTGCTGGTTTAGTATTCGCAGGTGTTATGTCTAGTGTTGCTTCAGATGCTGGATATATTGTTCTCCCAGCGCTTGGTGCTGCAATATTTGCTGGACTTGGTCGTCATCCTTTGGCTGGACTTGCAGCTGCATTTGCCGGGGTATCAGGTGGATTTAGTGCTAACTTCTTCCTTTCAGCAACAGATCCTATGCTTGGAGAAATGACAATTGATGCAGCAAAAATAATTGATCCAACATATGCTGAAGGTATGAACGTTGCAATGAACTATTACTTTATTGCCGCTTCAGTGATTTTACTGACAATTGTAGGCGCTTGGGTTACTGAACGAATTGTTGAACCAAGGTTAGGTAATTACACAGGAATTTATAAAGAAAAACTCGAAGGATTAAAACCTGTTGAGAAAAAAGGATTAGGATGGGCTATTGGTGGATTTTTAGTTGTTGTTATTGGTGTACTTTTACTTGTTCTACCAAATAATGCACCGCTATGGCCTGAAGGTACTGGATTCTTAGAATCACCATTTATGAGCTCTTTAGTTCCGATTATTGCATTAATGTTCTTTGTTCCAGGTTTAATTTTTGGAATTGTTACAAAAGGAATTAAAAATGATAAAGATGTTGCTGAACAATTGTCTAAAACAATGGGGACAATGGGATTATTCATTGTATTAGCATTTACAGCTGGACAATTCGTCGCATTCTTCTCTCAAAGTAATATGGGACTTGTCCTTGGTGTATATGGAGCTGAATTTTTACAATCAATTAGTTTAACAGGAATTCCACTAATTATTTTATTTGTGCTTATTGCTGGATTTATTAACTTATTTATTGGAAGTGCTTCAGCTAAATGGGCAATGATGGCACCTGTTTTTGTACCGATTATGATGCAATTAGGTTATTCACCAGAACTTACACAAATGGCTTATCGTATTGCTGACTCTTCGACAAATATTATTACGCCATTAATGACATACTTTGCACTCATCATCGCATTTGCACAAAAGTATGATAAGAAAATGGGTATTGGTACGCTAATTTCTGTTATGTTCCCTTATTCTATTTTCTTCTTAATTACATGGACAATCATGTTAATCGTTTGGATGTTCTTTGGAATCGATCTTGGACCAGGTTCTCCAATTTTATATCAATAATTAAAAAAAGAGTTAACCAATTGACGGTTAACTCTTTTTTATTTAATTAAAGCATTTATTTCATCTAAATCAATATTTCCGCCCGATACCAGACAAACGACATGTTTATTTTTAAGATCAATTTTATGATGCATTAAAGCTGCAATTGTTGTTGCGCTTGAAGGTTCGATTAATTGTTTCATGCGTTCTAAGACGAATTTAAAGGCTGTTTTTATTTCTGACTCACTTACTAATACAAGATCATCTAAGTGTTCTTGCAAAATTGGAAAGGTCATATCTCCAGGCGTCGTTGTTCTTAAACCGTCTGCTATTGTTTTTGTTGCATTAACTTCTACTCTTTCATTTGCTTTTAATGATAAATATGTGTCGTTAGCTAGCTCTGGTTCTACCCCAATAACTTTAATTCCAGGATGTAATGCTTTAATTGTTGTTAAAACACCTGCAATTAATCCTCCTCCACCGATAGGCACGATAATTGCGTCTGTCTCTGGTAATGATTCAATAATTTCAAGTCCAACCGTAGCTTGCCCCGCTATAATAAGTGGATGGTCATAGGGTGGAATAAATTCACCCAATTTTTCTTTGGCAATTTTAATTGCACGCGGGATTCTTTCTGAAGATGTTAAGCCACAATACTCAATTTCACCGCCATAAGCAGTAATTGCGTCTTTTTTACATGTCGCAGCATTTTCGGGAATAACAATAATCGCTTTAATATTTAATAATTTAGCTGCTAAAGCAACTGCTTGTCCATGATTACCAGATGACGCGGCAACAACGAGTTTCGCACCTTTTTCAACAGCAGCTTTAACGGCATTGTATGCACCACGAATTTTAAATGAGCCAGACTTTTGTAAATGTTCACTTTTTAAATACACATGATTGTCTGATAATCGTGATAACTGCTGAGATTCTAATAAAGGTGTTTGATTAAGAATACCTGATAAATTTTCTTGTGCATGATAAACCATTTCAAGATTCATTTTTTTCTCTCCCAAATTAAGTTATTAACAATGTGGATAAAGTTTTTATCAATTTTTTCTACCGTATAAGTAAAAACACCACTTTCTGTGTGGATAAAAATAAGTCCACCTGTTTCGCCTATTTTCCGTGTTGCTACTTTGATTAAATCATCAATTGAAAACTCACGATGACGTGTTGTTAATTTATTTTCATATAATTTTAATTCACGATTTTCTTTTATTTCTTTCTTTTCAAGTTTAGTAACTTCTCTAATTACTTTAATATAGGGATGCTTTACAATTAACTCCATTTTAAATGCCACCTTTTAAAATTAAAAAAGACAATTCTTATGTGAATTGCCTTTTTTAATTAATTCATATCAATTGAAACCATACCACCTTGTACATTTGTTAAATTAGTAAACCCTAGTCTTTTCAATCTTTTACAAGCTTCATTACCTGCCATACCAGTTTGTGACATGATTACTATTTCTTTACTTTTATCGTCTATATTTTTACCAGCTTTTTTTATTTGTTTAAGTGGGATATTTTTAAATCCTTTAATATGGAATTGAGCAAATTGACTTTTTCTTCTAACGTCAATAAAAATTGCTTCATCTGTTTCTAAAATTTCTTGTAATTCATCGCTTCTAATCTGCTTTACTGCCTTACTAGGAATAATTTTTCTTAATATATAAAAGCCAAAACCAAAAATAACTACTAATAAGACTAATTCTAATACAATTTGTGGATTCATCATGCTTACTCCTATCTATTCACTAATTTCAATAAATAATGTTAGTACTTCAGCCCCTTGATTATCAATCGGGATAAATAAATGTGGTATCGTACCTTTAAAATATGCGGTATCACCTTGATGTATTCTATATTTCTTATCATCATATAAAAGGTCGATAGATCCTTTTAAAACATAAATAAATTCATCGTGTGAGTGAGTATATGTTTCTTCTCTTTTATTGATGTTTTTTGGCGTAACATAAACGATTGTTGGTTCAACACCTGAGTATTTTGATTTATTAGCCAATAACTCATAAGAATACCCCATATGAATATCGCTCATTTTTGATTCACGCTCATTTGCTCTTTGTAAAACAAGATCTTGTTCTGGTTTAGTTTCTAATAGCCATGATAAAGGAACATCTAGTTCTCTAGACACTTTTGATAATGTTGCAATAGCTGATGATGTTTGACCATTTTCAATTTTAGATAATAAACTCTTTGAAATACCACATGCATCAGCAATCTGTTGTTGCGTCTTTTGTTGTCTTAATCTTAATTGTTTAATTTTAATGCCCATTTGACTTAATGTCACTTTCTTCATTCCTTTCATCAAGTAATATGAGCTTGTTTTATCATATAAAAGAGTTTCGCATCCGTCAAGCTCACATTAAAAAACTAGAACAGTTAACTGTTCTAGTTTCAGTTTTATTTATTATTGTGCCATTTTTTTAAAGATATCATACTGATATTTCAGGAAATCATACATCATGTCGCGCTTTCTCCGACGCTTTTGCTCAAGCACATCTGCATCAATTCCTTCGCTCATCTGACTGAGTTCATACATCAATGAACGACTTGGCAACTTTTTATTTAACTTATTTTGAATATAAAAAGCGGCTTTGAGTAATTTTTCTTCGTCTATATTCGTCTCAATGCCTAAACCGTTCATTAAATATAGTACATCATTCGTAGCAACATTACCCGCTGCTCCTGGTGCATATGGACAACCGCCTAGTCCACCAATTGATGTATCAAATCTTGTCATACCATAATTCATTGACGTGACAATATTAGCAATTGCCATTCCTCTTGTATCATGAAAATGCATAATAATATCTTTATTAGCAAAGTATTGATTGACTACTTCTAAGACTTCTTCGATTTGATTAGGTACTGCTGATCCAATGGTATCACCCAGTGAAATATCATCAGCCCCATATTCAAACAAGGCTTCTGCAACCTTTAATACTTGATTAACATCTGTTTTCCCTTCAAACGGACAATCGAACACAGTTGACACATAGGCTGTTACTTTTTTATTAGCTGCTTTTGCATCTTGAATCACTTGTTTCATTATCGGTAACGTTTCATCAATCGATTTATTTATATTTTTAAGATTATGGGTTTCTGTTGCTGACATAAATACTGAGGCTCTATCTATACCTGCTTCTAATGCATGTTCTAAACCTTTTTGATTTGGTACAAGTGCAGAATAAGTAACATTTGGATTTCGTTTAATCTGTCTTCCTACTTCTCTTGCATCTTTTAAAGCTGGAATCCACTTCGGGTGTACAAATGAAGAATATTCTATTTCTTTGATACCAGTATTTGATAACATATTAATCCAAGCTACCTTATGTTCCGTATTTACCCAACCTGGTTCATTTTGTAGTCCATCTCTCGGTCCAACTTCTTTTAGTTCCACTTCTTTAGGCCAACGCATTATACAACCCCCTTATATTTAATTTATCTTGTTCAACCTTTATTTATTCACATTCAACTTTGTTGAATTAACTATACAAATATTTGGGCTATTTGTCAAGGTTGTAAATTTTATAAGCCTTACCATTACAGCACTTTTCCTCAAAAAAAAGAGGCTTGATTAGCCTCTCCACATGTTCATACCACCACGAACATTTGTTAAATTTTCAAAACCTTGTTTCTTTAAAATCCGACAAGCTCTCATACTCCTATTACCTGATCGACAAATAACAACAACCTCTTTGTCTTTTTTTAATTGTTTTGATTGATCTTTTAAAGATTGCAAGGGTATATTCTTAAATTTTTTCACATGACCATTTTGATATTCACCAGGAGTTCGTACATCAATCAATTGAATGTCTTTGTTTTTTAATTTATGTTTAATTTCTTCAGGTGCTAAATTTTTCACATCTTTGACAGGTAACATGCGACTGATAATAAATAAGACAAAAATAATCAAGATAATATATTCCATTTCTTCACCTCTTTTATACTTATAGGGGTATCTTATAGTAGATACATTCATATGTCAACGATTATTTCCTGGGAAATAAGGCTTATTTTACTTAAATTTAGCATGTAATTACTTAAAAACTTATTTCATAAGCAATATATTTTGTCTTTTTCGTTTATTGTTCTATTATAGGGGTACGGGTATGGGAAGGGGAGTAATTATGAGTTTTACATTTTTAATAACTTTATTTTTAATCGGGTTCGTTGGTTCTTATATTTCTGGCATGGTTGGTATTGGAGGATCAATCATAAAATATCCAATGCTATTATACATTCCACCTTTAGTTGGACTCGCTGCTTTTTCAGCACATGAAGTATCTGGATTAAATGCTATTCAAGTCTTATTTGCTTCGATTAGTGGCGTTTTAGCTTATCGAAAGGGAAGTTATTTAAATAAAGATTTAATTATTTATATGGGAGCAAGCGTGTTAGTTGGTGGATTATTTGGAAGTTTCTTTTCGAATTTCATGCCAGAAATAGGTATTAATGCTGTCTACGCTATTTTAGCGACGATTGCAGTTGTTATGATGTTTCTTCCTAAATCTAATGATGATGGGGTAACTGATTTATCAGAAGTAACATTTAATAAACCACTTGCTTCTATTCTTGCACTTATTGTTGGGGTTGCTTCTGGTATTGTTGGTGCCGCTGGTGCATTTGTTTTAGTACCGATTATGATTGTTGTCTTAAAGATTCCTACTAGAATCACAATTGCAAGTTCACTTGCAATTACTTTTATTTCTTCAATTGGAACAGCTGCTGGTAAAATCGCTACTGGCCAGGTATTATTAATACCAGCCATTATTATGATTATTGCAAGTATTATTGGAGCGCCACTAGGAGCTAGAATAGGTAAAAAAATGAATACTAAATATTTGCAATGGATTTTAGCCGCTCTTATTTTAGCCAGTGCTATAAAAATTTGGTTTGAATTATTTAGTTTATAAACTCTAATTGAAGGTGATAAAATGTTTATCCTAGATATTGATGAAGAAATGACACTACGCATGCTTTCTATTCGTGATGCAAATAGATTATTTGAGCTTATTGATTCATCACGTCAATACTTAGAAGAATGGTTGCCTTGGTTAAATGATTCTAAAAACTTACAAGATGTAAAAACTTCTATTACCAACTCTTTTCATACTTATGCGAATAGATTAGAACTAAGAGCAGGTATATTTATTGATAATTTATTAGTAGGTATTATTAGCTTTAATGAATTCGATTGGCAAAATAACATTGGATATATAGGATATTGGCTAGCTGAGGACTATCAAGGTAAAGGCATTATGACAAAAGCTGTTTCAGCTTTAATTGATTATGGTTTTACTGAATTAAATTTAAATAAAATAGACATTCGAACAGCCTTTGAAAATAAGAAAAGCCAAGCAATCCCTAAACGACTTAATTTTAAATTAGAAGGCCAGCTTAGACAAGCCGAATGGTTAGGCAATCATTATGTCGATCATCTAGTATTTGGATTGTTAAAAAACGAGTGGAATGTTAATTAAATAAATTAAATTTACTTTTATCCACAAAACAATCCCCAAAAAATATTTTTTGTATACATGTAGACATTTAAACTTATTAACATTCCATAACATGTACTAAGAACACACATTCCCAAAAGTTATCCACCTATTGTGTGTAACTAACCATTAATTGTGGATAACTTGTGAAAGTTTATCTGAATTTTGTGAATAATTGAGCTATTAACTTGTTAAGAACATTTACCTCTATTATCTTTAAAGTAAGCTTAATTTATAATTATCTAAAAAGGAGATGGATTTTAAATGACTGAAGAACACGTAAACAATACTGAAGTTCGTTCACTACCACGAATTGGTGATGCCGCACCACAATTTGAAGCTGTAACAACACATGGTAATTTGAAATTAGAAGATTATAAGGGGAGTTGGGTTGTCTTATTTTCACATCCGGCTGACTTTACACCCGTTTGTACAACCGAATTCATTGGCTTCCAAAATATTTCGGCTGATTTAAAAGAATTGAATACAGAATTACTCGGCTTAAGTGTGGATAGTATTAGTTCACATATTGCTTGGGTTAGAAATATTGAAGAAAATTTTGGTACAAAAATTGAATTTCCAGTCATTGCTGACCTTTCAATGGATGTTTCAAAAAAATATGGCATGATTATGCCTAATGAAAGTTCAACAGAAGCTTCACGTGCTGTATTTGTAATTGATGAGAAACAAGTTGTCAGATCAATTATTTATTATCCTCTATCAACAGGACGCAATATGGATGAAATCCTACGTCTAGTAAAAGCACTACAAACAGCTGATGAGCATCAAGTTGCAACACCTGCTGATTGGCAGCCTGGTGAAAAAGTTATTGTTCCACCTGCTGCAACTCAAGAAGGTGCTGAAGAGCGCATGAATAATAAAGATTATGAATGTGTCGACTTCTATTTCTGTAAACGCGATTTATAAAATCTAGGAGGTATCCTATTGGCTTGTGTAACAGATCCAAAAGATTTAACCCCTACTGCTAAAAAATTATTAAAAGCAATTAAAGACAAAGCTTTAACAGTAGATGAAATCGTCAGGAAAACCACACTTCCATTATTTATAGTTCGTAGTAATCTCCGACATTTAATTGAAGTAGGCTTTGTTAATCAAAATGATGAGAAATATCTAATTCATCCACAGGCTGTTTCTTTAATTTAATAAAAAAAGAACCTAGTGTAATTACTAGGTTCTTTTTTATTATTCTTGTTTAGTTAAAGTAACTTCTGTTTCAAATATTTCACCTTGACGATATGCTGTAATAGCTATTTTATCATTAATTGATGTTTCTTGATAAAGTATCTTTCTTAAATCAACAACATTTTCTATTTTTTTGCCTTTTAATTCAGTAATAATATCTAAACGTTCCAAACCTGCTTTATCTGCTGGAGAACCTGGCTCAATAGACCAAATATAAACCCCTCCAGTGATATCAGTCGGTAATTCTAATGAGGTGTGCCATTCACTCTTAGGTATCTCATCTAGTGAATAAAGTTCAACACCTAAGTAGGGACGAGTCACTTCACCTTCTGTTTCTAACTCATCTATAATCGGTAATGCGTCATCTATTGGTATTGCAAAACCAATTCCTTCTGCTACTGTTTGACTAATTTTCATTGAATTAATCCCGATTAATTCACCCATTATATTAATAAGCGCACCACCACTATTCCCTGGATTAATCGCTGCATCTGTTTGAATAACTTCTGCTTGCCAGTCTGCTTGACCGTCTTGATTAAAGTCTTGAGGAATACTACGCTTTTTCCCACTTATAATTCCTTGCGTAACAGATCCTGAAAACATATGTCCTAATGGATTTCCAATTGCGATCACTGGTTCTCCCACTTTTATGCTTTCTGATGAACCTATTTTAACGACATCATCTATTTCATCAGCTTCTACCTGAAGCACTGCAAGATCCATAAACAAATCACTACCAAGTAATTCAGCTTCTAATGTTTTTTCATTTGATAAAATAACTTCTAAAGCATCTGCGCTTTCTATAACATGATGGTTTGTAATAATAAATGCTTTATTTCCTTCTTTTTTATAGATAACACCTGATCCTGTTCCCGCTTCGGCAGCTTGATTATTTTCTTGTCTCCAAAACTCACCTGAAGTTTGCACATTAGTTATTCCGACAACTGTTGGGGTTACTTCTTCTACAATCTCAGTTATTTGCGTTGTTATATCTACAATAATTGATTCGTTTTTAGTTTTACTTTCCTTTTGCTCTACTTCTTTAGTTTGCTTGTCGTTAATTAAAAACATAATGACTAAACCAATCATTATGCCGATTAGAAATATAAAGAAAAATCTTCCTTTATTTCTAGGTATTGATTGATTCCGTTCAATAATTGTATCTTCACTTATTTTTAAATCATCGTTTTCATCCATTTTTTCTCACCTGACTTTATTATAAAATCGGATTCTTTTGATTTATTTTAAATAATTCTGTTGGTTTTAATGGATCTGTATCGAATAAATCTAAGTTTATCCCACGTTCTTGCAATACTTGATCAACAGACATACGCGCTAAGTCTTTCATATTATTATCTTGGCTTAAGTGAGCTAAATAAACACGTTCAGTATCGTTTGATATTATTTCACTCAGTGCTAAACCACTATCTTCGTTAGAGATATGGCCTGAATCACCCAATATTCTTTGTTTAACACTCCATGGATAATGACTCATCTGTAGCATATTTACATCATGATTTGCTTCAAATATATATGCATTTGCACCCTCAATTGTTTTTTTAATACGTTCAGATACATACCCTAAATCAGTCACTAAAGCTATTTTTTGATTATTATAATGAAAGGTAAAAAACATCGGATCTACTGCATCATGTGAAACCGAGAATGATTCTACATCTAATTGATTAAATGTTTTTATTTGATTTGCTTCAAAATGAAATTTTTGATCTGTTGTTATTTTACCTATTTTTGGTAACATTGCATCCCACGTTTTTGCATTTGCATATATTGGTAAATTGTAACGGCGGGCCAAGACACCCAGACCTTTAATGTGGTCACTATGCTCGTGTGTGACAAGAATTCCCGTTATTTCTGCTATGTCTTTTTCTATTTCTAAAAATTGTTTTTCTATTTGTTTACCACTTAATCCAGCATCAACTAATAATTTAGTCTTGTCTGCTTCAATATAAAAAGCATTTCCCGTACTACCTGAAGCAAGTACGCTAAATTGTAAACTCATCTTATTCACTCCGCTCAATAAAATCATTTTTTCGATCTAACTCTTTAATAAATTCTTCTTTTTTAATTTCTGTTTTGTTTATTAAACTCGCTTTTTCTTCAATATTTGTTAAAGTATCTTTAAAAAATTCTTGATGATGGCTAGAAAAAATAAATTCCTCAATCGCATTTACAAAGTAATGTGATTGGCCGTTTACTTCTATATTCCAAGTTGGTGCAAATACCTGTACCCCACTATCTAATGGAATTCGTGTATGAAAACCAATTTCAACAGAATTTATTTCATCATTGCTATTAAATGTTTCTGCTTCATAGAGTGTTTCAATTGCTCTCATTGGTGTAATTAATCTTCTCTTATCATTATTTTTTTCATGGTCGCCTAAAACTGTTTGAGTATAATAAACAACTTCATTTTCATCATTTAAATATAAGAGTAATAAACCATTTTGATTGTAATAAATTGGCCGATTTAATTTGTCTTGAAAATAAACGAGTATATTAGCTTTTTTATCCCATTCCCAAAAAGAATATTCATCCGAAAATAAAGTTAAATCTTTTATAAAATCTTCCATGTTATCCTTTGATGCTTCTTTTGGTATACTTATTGGATTAATCAGTTTTGAAATGATTAATTTATTTTGAATCACTTCATTGTTTTGATTTTCTAAATCACTTAATGCTTCTAATTCCTCTTTTAACATCAAACGCGGTTCTACTGAAATAAATGTTTCTTTATATTCTTTATTAGACAACACAGGCACTTCAATATTTTCAGCTTTTAATTGCTCTTCTATTGTTGATTCACTATGTTCTAAAACAGATAAATCTGCTTGCTGTTGTTTTTCTGTAAATTGAATTAACAAATATATATCTAGAATTAGGAAACTGAGTATTAACAATGTTTTAATTTGTCCCCACTGCAACTTACTCGCCTCCCTTGTCTGCTAATTCACTTAAATCAACAATTTTCCATTGATTTTTATCTTTTACATACCAATTTGGCTCAAGTAGTACAACATTATCTGATGTACCAGATAAAAAATTCAACTTATAACCTATTTGCATTTGACTAATGTTATCTAAATCAAATAAGCTTTTATTTTGAATATAATTAATTACTTTCTTACCTGAAGGTAGCGTTGTTTGTGTCGAATCAATTTCATGGGTTAATTGAATTAAAGGACGATTATACTCATATAATTCGATATTACGCCATCTTTGTTCGATGAGAGTCAAATTATTTTGGTCAAAAACAGGCAAACCTTTATATATTAATCTAAATCTCACTTTACTTTGGGCAGATATAATCCGTTCTAATATATAATCATTCGTCCAACCTTTGTGTTCATTAATATGAATAATACTTTGATCTAGAGCGTTTATAGCCGATAATTCTTCTGAATTTGTTTGGATTGGATTAATAAACTCTATTTTATTATTATTTAAAATGCTCATGCCACGTTGTCCATCTGTAAAATAAGCCTCAGCATTATTTGGTGTTACTTGAGACGGGTTTCTAAATAATGCATTAACAAGTTTTTCTGGTGCTATTTTACTAATCACGAGTGTTTTAGAGTCTAATTTTTTATCTCGACTCGGAATATAAATCTGACCTTTTTTTGTATCGAAACTTATATAATCAATTAACTCTGTATGGTTCACCGCATAATCAAATAACATATCATAATTCTCACGCTTATCTATTGTCGCTGAAAGTTCCCTTTCTTTATCTACAGAAATTATTTGAACTTCCAATGATGACTTTTGAACATTAAACGATAAATAAAGTCGATCAAACTCCCAATCTGGTAGCTCAATTTCATTATTAAAAGTGAATAAACTTGAAGCTACACCTATTGGGAGTGGATTCGGATATAAAATTTCTACAAATTTTTCTTGATTAGGTTTCCCTTTACTTTCAGTCTCTTCCAAATCATACATGATCCATTCATTTATAGATTGGTGTAATTCTATTTGATCTTTTAAATTTTCAAATCCTAATAACCTTGGATGATCATGAAAAATAATCGAACTTGGATTAATTAAATCTTTCTTTTCTTTTACTTCGCCACCTATGTCTACTTCATTTACATAGTCTGGATTTTGGAATTGTTCGTAGTTAGGTTGATAAGTCCATAAAGCAACTGATAACAATATACTTAACCCAATTAGGATTACTAAGATATATGATTTTACTGTTTCATATGTCATATCTGTCTCCTCCGCATCTCATTCATGAGCGGTAAACTAAAGTATATTGTCGTTCCTTTACCTTCTTTACTATCAACCCAAATTTTTCCATAATGTGCTTCAACAATTTCTTGAGTGATAGCTAAACCTAATCCTGTCCCACCCATTTCTCTTGTTCTTGCTTTATCTGCTCGATAAAATCGATCAAATATTTTATCAAGTTTATCATAGGCGATTCCAATTCCATTATCTTTAATACTGACGATAATTTGTCGTCTGCTTTTTTCAAGTTTAAAGTTTATCAAACCACCATCAGGTGAATATTTAACAGCGTTAGATATAATATTATCAAGTACTTGAGTCATTTTATCTTTATCGATCCAAACATAAGTCGTTTCATTCGGTATATCACGACTTAAGACTATATCAGCATCTTTGAGATTCATATCAAAGCGATCGATAATTTCATGAAAGAAAGGTGTGAAATCTACACGTCTTCTATGAAGCGTGTCAGCCTTACTATCCATTCTAGATAATTCTAATAAGCTACTAACCATACGAATCATTCGTTCTGTTTCATTTTGAGTCACTTCTAAAAAGTGGGGGGCTATTTCTTCGTCTTTCCATGCACCATCTGTCAATGCTTCTAAATAACTTCTTAAGGTAGTTAATGGAGTTCTTAATTCGTGTGAAACATTCGAAACAAACTCTCTTCGTTCTCTTTCAATTTTTTCTTCTTCCGTCACATCACTTAAAACGGTAATAAAACCACTTATTTTATCATAATCATCATAGATTGTTGAAAAGTTTGCTCTAACTAAATATATTTCTTCTGTACTAAAATCAAGGATGATTGAACCCCCTTCTTGAAGTTCTGACATACCTAAAACTTTTTCTTCTAATTCAAGATGTTCAATCAAACTTTGATTAATTAAATAATTAGGATTTTTACCTAATAATTTTCCAGCAGCTTCATTTATTAACGTAATTTGCCCTTCATTATCTGTAGCAATAACACCTTCTGACATATTGGCTAAAACTGAACTCAATTTACTTCTTTCTTTTTCGATTGTAGCCATTGAATGTTTTAAACGATCATTTAAATGGTTAAAGGTTACTGCTAATTGACTTATTTCATCTGAGCCATAAACATTAACTTTTTGAGAAAAATCTCCTCTGGCCATCTTTTGAGCTTGTCGACGCATCTCAATAATTGGTTTGGTAATTGCTCTTGCCACTAGGATTCCTATTAAAACGGAAATAATTAAAGCTATGATCGATCCCTTAAGGAAAATATCATTAATATTCGAAAGTTGTGTATAAACACTTTCCAATGATGTTTCTAAATAAACAACTCCTGTAATTTGTCTGTCTTGATCAAGGATTGGCTCAACACGTACAAGGATACGATCCCCTGTTTTACTTTTTATATAAGTACTATCAACAGAAGTCCCTGATTTAATTCCTTTTTGAATAATTTCATCAGTAATTTTTTTGCCTACAATATCTTGATTATAATCGTTTGTTCCAAGAATGCGTCCTTGATTATTAATAACTTGGAGTGTATTCTGTCCCCCTAAATTTACATCATTAATTATTGCTTGGACTTCTTCTTGCATAGTAGGCTCTTCATTATTTTCACTTCTATCTTTTTCAAAAGTAAGTTCTAAATTATAGCTCAATAGATCTATTCGATCGTTAATTGTCTCTTTATAATTATCAAGTAATTCTGTTTCAAGTTCACGCGCAACATAAGAACCTATTACTTGTACAGCTATTAATAAGAGTAATATATAAATTATTATAAATTTTAATTGAATAGATCTAAAAAAACCAACTTTTTTCATTGTTTTTTACTCCTCGTCTGGACTACGTAAATAATAGCCTACTCCACGTCTCGTTACAATCCAATTTGGATTACTTGGATTTTCTTCAATTTTTTCTCTTAAACGACGGACTGTAACATCCACCGTTCGCACATCTCCAAAATAATCATAACCCCATACTGTTTCAAGTAAGTGTTCGCGCGTCATTACTTGTCCGATATGTCTTGCTAAGTAATGAAATAATTCAAATTCACGATGTGTTAAATCAATATGTTCACCATTACGCGAAACACTATAGGCATCTGGATGAATTGTTAAATTACCAATGATAATATCTTTCTTTGTAGGAACACCATCATCTTCTTCTACGTGTTGATGGCGGCGTAAATTAGCTTTTACTCGAGCAATTAATTCACGGTTACTAAAAGGTTTTGTGACATAATCATCTGCACCTAGCTCTAAACCGATTACTTTATCTATTTCTGAATCTTTAGCTGTTAACATGATTATTGGCATGGATTGAGTTTTTCTAACTTCTCTACACACTTCATTGCCGTCTTTACCTGGTAACATAATATCAAGTAAGATGATATCGGGCTTGATTTCTTCTGCTAAAGCAATGGCATCATTTCCATCATGTGCACACGTTACATCATAACCTTCTTTTTCTAAGTTAAATTTTAATATATCAGCAATTGGCTTTTCATCGTCAACAACAAGAATTTTTTGCTTCATTTATAAAACTCCTTTAGTTTTATTTTATATTTCAGATATTTAAATGTTCTCTTATTACTCTATCTTATCGTATTTTCATCAAAATGTCTTTTAGTATATTTAAATACAAAAAAACAAGCAAGACACTAAGTTAAATATGAATAACTTATGAATTGCTCGTTTCTATTACGCAGGAGGTGCACCACTATCTCCATATGTGTGATCTAAATCAACAAATTTATTATATTCTTTTTTAAAGGCTAATTCAACGGTTCCAGTTGGACCATTACGTTGCTTAGAAATAATTATTTCTATAATATCTTGTTGCTCACTTTCTTCATCATAATAGTCATCACGATATAAAAAGCTTACAATATCAGCATCTTGCTCAATACTTCCTGACTCTCTTAAATCTGACATCATTGGTCGTTTATCTTGACGTTGTTCAACTCCACGAGAAAGCTGCGATAGTGCAATTAAAGGAACTTCTAATTCACGTGCAAGCCCTTTTAACGAACGTGATATTTCAGAAACCTCTTGTTGACGGTTATCACGCGAACTCTCACTTCCAGATATAAGTTGCAAGTAATCAATAATAATCATCCCTAAACCATGTTCTTGCTTCAAACGACGACATTTAGATCTAATATCACTGACACGAATTCCAGGTGAATCATCAATAAATATACCTGCATGAGATAAACTCCCCATTGCCATAGTTAATTTTCCCCAGTCTTCCGATTGTAAAGCACCAGTTCGAAGACGTTGTGAATCAATATTACCTTCTGCACATAACATACGTTGTACTAATTGGTCTGCCCCCATCTCCAAACTAAAAATAGCGACATTTTCATCTGAATTAATAGCCACATTTTGTGCAATATTCAGTGCAAATGCAGTTTTACCAACTGATGGACGTGCTGCAACAATAATCAAATCATTTTTTTGAAAACCTGAAGTCATACGATCTAAACCACGATAACCAGTTGCAATACCCGTCACATCGTTATCACTGTTGTGGAGCTGCTCAATATTATCATAAACATCTATTAATACATCTTTTATTGGTTTGAAAGCCCCAGAATTTTTTCGGCTTGATACTTCTAATATTGTTTTTTCAGCTTCATCTAAAACTTCTTCAACAGCATCTTCTTTAGCAAATGTATTTGTTACTATATCTGTTGCAGATTTGATTAATCGACGTAAAAGAGCTTTTTCTTCTACTATTTTACTATAATATTCAATATTAGCAGCTGTAGGTACACTACTAGCAAGATCTGTTAAGTAGGTCACACCACCAACTTGCTCTAATTGATCTGAGTTAGCTAAGTTCGTTGTTACTGTGATAACATCTATAGGTTCTCCTTTATCTGACAAAGAAGACATCGTCGCAAATATCGCTTGATGATTTGCACGATAAAAATCAGTTGAGACTAATCGTTCTGATGCTGTAGAAAATGCTTCTGGTTCTAAAAATATAGCCCCTATAACAGCTTGCTCAGCCTCTACATTATGTGGAGGAATGCGTTCATTAAATGGTGCATTCACTTTTTTACCTCCTAAACATACTTAATAAGTATTTATCTTACTCTTCTACAACAGCCACTGTAATCGTTCCTGTAACGTCTGGGTGTAATTTAACTGGTACTTTTGTTGTTCCTAGAGTTCGAATGGGTTCATCTAGTTCTATCTTCCTACGATCAACTTCATGTTTATGTTGCTTCTTTAACTCTTCTGCAATTTGTTTATTAGTAATTGATCCAAAAAGTTGTCCAGTATCCCCTGACTTTGCTTTAATTTCTACTTTTATACTATCTAAAGTGTTTTTTAAATCTTCTGCTTCTTGCTTAACTTCTGCTGCATTAGCAGCTGCTTTTTTCTGTTGTGTTTTTAGCTTCTTCACATTACCAGGTGTTGCTTCTTCGGCTAAATTATTTTTAAATAAATAATTATGCGCATACCCCGTTGGCACATCTTTTATTTCACCTTTATTACCCTTGCCTTTAACATCTTTTAAAAATATAACTTTCATAATTATTTTCTCCCCTCTATATATTCATCAATTGCCTCGATAAGTAATGTTTCTACTTCATCAATTGTTTTATCTTTTATTTGAGTTGCAGCATTCGTTAAATGCCCACCACCATTAAGAGCTTCCATAATAATTTGAACATTGACTTCACCTAAGGATCTCGCACTAATTGAAACCATTTTATCATCTCGCTCGGAAATAACAAACGAAGCTTTAACATCATTCATTGTGAGTAATGTATCGGCTGTTTGTGCAATTAATACTTGATTAAATACATCTCCTTTTTCTGCTTTAGCAATTGCCAATGCATCTTTGTATAAATATGACTTTTCAATTAGTTTACCTTTTTTAACATAAGTACTTAAATTCTCTTTTAAAAACTTTTGTATTAAAACAAGGTCTGCTCCTTTTGCTCTTAAATAGGACGCTGCATCAAAGGTTCTCGACCCTGTTCTAAGGGCAAAACTTTTCGTATCAACAATAATTCCTGCTAACAACGAAGTTGCTTCAAGTGCATTTAGTTTTTTCTTTTTAGGTTGATATTCAATTAATTCAGTTACTAATTCTGCTGTTGAAGAAGCATAAGGTTCCATATAAACTAAGACTGGTTGATCAATAAAGTCCTCTCCACGTCTATGATGATCAATAACAACAATATGATCTGTTGCATTCAATAAAGGTGAATGTGCTACCATTGATGGTTTATGCGTATCTACAACGACTAATAAACTCTTTTCAGTAATCACTGCTTCAGCATCTTCTGGTGAAACAAAATGCTTCCAAATTTCTCCATCTTGTTTAATTTCTTCAACCACTCGCGATACACCAGTCATAACATCATCTTCATCAAAAACAATATAACCTTCTTTATTATTTGATCTTGCGATATTTAAAACACCAATTGTTGCACCTAGTGAATCCATATCTGGTGCTTTATGTCCCATAATCACAACATTATCACTATCTTCTACCAGATTTTTTAATGCGTGAGAAATGACTCTTGCCCGCACACGCGTTCTTTTTTCCATAGGGTTTGTTTTACCGCCATAGAAACTAATTTTACCTGATTCATCTCTAATAGTAATTTGGTCACCACCACGACCTAGTGCTAAATCTAATCCTGATTGCGCAAGTTGAGCAAGTTCTGGTACAGCAACATTTCCTGTACCAATTCCCATACTTAAAGTAATTGGATTTCGTTGACCCTCATCAATAACTAATTGTCTAACCTCATCCAATACTTCAAATTTAGAATTTTCAACACTCTCTAAAACTTCTCGCGTTAAAATCCCCATAAATCTATCTTGACTTGTTCTTTTTATATAGAAACCATAATTATTAGCCCATTTATTTAATGCTTCAGTTACTTTAGAATTTAATTGACTTTTAACACTATCAGTCATATTACGAGATATTTCTTCATAGTTATCTAAATAAATTAAAGCAATAACTGTTTTTTCATTATAATTTTCACGTTCTAATTTTAATTGTTCTGTTTTATCAATAAAATAAAGTAGTTGACGTTTTCTATCTAAATTAACTTCATACTCATATTTATCTATTTTAATATTAAATTGTTTTTTTATTTCTTTTTTCGGTGATTTATCACTATCAATATCTTCTTCTGTTGTTTGTTCAGATTCTTCTTCTATTTTTTCTATTAATTTTTCTGAAATAACTTCTAAGGATTTACCAAATACATTTTCTTTGTTTGTAAATCCCCTCATATAAGGATTAATCCATTCAATTTCATAGTTATCATTGTATAAGATAATGCCTATAGGCATTTTTAATAATGCATCGTTTCCTACACCTGAAACACGATGAGATAAATTAGATATATACTCGAGTTGTTCAAACTGATAGCTTCTTTCTGATATATACATATATAGAAATGATAATGTTACTAGAACACCAATTAGTAATCCTACTAACCAATTAAAGTACACTAAAAATCCTATCGCTAAAAGTGCAACGATATAAATAATCCATAAATGATTAGTAATAATCGGTTTTTCTTTTATCTCTTTCATGTTTTCAACTCCTAATTTGGTGATAAATCATTTAGCTTGTGAACCTATTCTTTTTTTCAAGCCGAAACCTATATCAATTATACCTAAAAGTCGAATAACTAACATCATTATTAAAGGAATTAAAATTGAAATAATAACAATTATAATTGGAATTGCTTTAGGCCATTTTTTTTCATTTGCATAAAAGAAAACAAAAGAATATCCTTGAATAATCATTAATGCTGTTAATATAACAACACTATTTATTACTATTACACCCAGACTTGTCGATGTATCTGGATTAAAAAACGATATAATAATAGCAATAAAGTAAAGCCAAAATACAGAGGTAGGTAAATTTAAATTTTTAAAAGGTATAAATTTATACTTCTCTTTATTTATTCGATTCATTATTTTATAACTAATAAAAATTGTTATAATTGATAGAAATATACTCATTATTGTCATACTTGCTGGAATGAGTAATGTAAGATTTTGCATTTGTTCTTTGATTAACGTTAATTGTTCATCTACCTGATTAGCCGTACCCGTTTGTTCCATAATCTCTGCTGTCATCTCAAATGATTCATCAATCATTGTATTTAATTCCTTTTCCCAACTAATTCCTAAGAATAATTGAGCGAATATAAATACTAACATCATACCTATAATAAATCCCAGTGTGCCTTTAGCCCATACTTGATGAGAATTTTCTTTATTATATAAGGCTGTACCGATTGCTAAACCACCTAAACTTGATAGTATTGTGAGTGGTAAAGATACAATTGTAGCAAACATTAATGATAAAACCAATGATAAAATAATTATTAATAATGTTGGTTTCCAATTATATTTTGCTGCATATATTATAAAAGGTATTGGCAAAATAAACAAACCTATTAAAATAAATAGTGGTATAAACACTGACATTATTAATAACACGATATATATAGCCATCAGTAAAGCACCATCTGTGACTCTTTTTGAGTTATTCATTTATTACACCTCAATCTAACAATAATCTACTATAATCATAGCAGATTTTTAAAAAAATACATTTATAATATTGAGTAACTTAGTAATATTAAGTTACTTTATTATAATTATAATAATTACATGGTATAGTTATTTTAAGACTCTAAAACTAATATTAAAGGATTTGACAGGATGATTTTTTTAAATATTTTTATCGAAAGTCTTCAACTTCCAAAGAAAAAGTCTGTTTTTAAATTAAATCGGATTGGTATGGATTTTGTTGTATTTTATATGTTTATAATGCTTGCATTTGTCTCCTTACCTACTCTAATTGAGCAAATGACAAATAGCAGTGCATTGAATATTAAAATCGGATCGTTTTTTTATTTAATTTATTTCTTTATTTTTCATTATTTAGTAATTGTTGTCTTAATTTTTATCGTTATTTCAATAATTGCATTTTTTACGACGAAAATCTCACATTCTTCAGGTAGAAGGTTACATTATTCCATTCTATGGAAAATGACAGCTTTTTCAACAACATTACCCTTCTTACTTTACACTATTTTAGCTTTCTTTTATAATCTTAACGATAACTTCTTATGGTTTTCATTTATCTATACTTTTTTCTTACTATACAAAATTATTACTATCTATCCCAAAAGAAAATAATAAAACAAAAATTCCTTTTCATTGTCTAAAAGACAGCGAAAAGGAATTTTTTTTACTCGCTTACGAAAGGTAACAATGCCATACTACGAGCACGCTTAATAGCTATTGTTAATTTACGTTGATATTTAGCTGATGTTCCAGTTACACGACGAGGTAAAATCTTACCGCGTTCAGAAATGAAACGTTTTAATAGCTCTGTATCTTTATAATCAATATATGTTATTCCATTAGCTGTGAAATAACATACTTTCTTACGTCTAGGTCTTCCTCCACGTCTTCCACCCATTTGGATCCACTCCTTCTGTTATTACTTTATTCTAAAACGGTAAATCATCATCTGAAATATCTATTGGTTCGCCATCTGTCTTAAATGGCTCATTTGTATTTTGATTACTAAATGATTCTGATTTTTGTCCTTGACCTTGAGAGAATTGTCCACGGTTATTATTTGATTGATCATAACCACCTTGACCTTGATTAGACGTTCCTCTAGGTTCTAAGAACTGAATATTTTCAGCTAAAACTTCTGTGACAAATACCCTTTTTCCATCTTTATCATCGTATGAACGTGTTTGAATGCGCCCATCTACTCCAATTAAACTTCCTTTTTTCATATAATTAGCTAGGTTTTCTGCAGCATTTCTCCAGACAACACAGTTAATGAAGTCAGCTTCTTGTTCACCTTGCTGATTTTTAAAAGGACGGTTAGATGCAACTGTAAAATTAGCAACTGCAACACCATTTGGCGTATAACGTAAATCGGGATCTCGCGTTAGTCTACCTACGATAACGACTCGATTCATCAATAGAACCACTCCCTATTTTTTATTCTTCTATGCGAATTACCATATGGCGAATTATATCATCTGAGAATTTTGCTTGACGCGTGAATTCATCAACTGCATCTGCTTCACTAGAAAAGTTAATAACTACGTAATATCCATCACGTAAGTCATTAATTTCATAAGCAAATCTACGTTTACCTAATTCATCAACTTTAGCAATTTCCGCTCCATTATTAGTAAGAATACCATTGAAACGTTCAATCAGCTTGTTGTGTGCGTCTTCTTCAATATCTGGACGGATGATATACATTATTTCGTATTTTGTCATCCTATACACCTCCTTTTGGTCTATGCGGCCCTTTTTAATAAAAAGAGCAAGGAATAATTTTTTAAATTACTCACAGACAAGTATTATACCAAATAACACATTATAAATCAACCTTTAAGGAGATCTGATTTTACGTTATATTTATTAAACATTAAATCTAAAATGAATAACATCGCCATCTTGAACAATATAATCTTTTCCTTCTAGCCTTACTTTACCATTTTCTCTTGCTTGAACCATAGATTGAGCTTCTTTTAAATCTTCATATGAGACCGTTTCTGCTCGAATAAAACCACGTTCGAAATCTGTGTGAATAATCCCTGCAGCTTGTGGCGCAGTCATTCCCTTTTTAAACGTCCATGCTCTTACTTCCTGAACACCTGCTGTAAAGTAAGTTCCAAATCCTAATAATTCATATGCTGCTCGAATTAATTGATCAAGTCCTGATTCTTTTATTCCTAACTCTTCTAAAAACATTTCTTTTTCTTCTTGACTAAGCTCAGCTATTTCTTCTTCTATTTTTGCACTAATGACAATAACATCTGCATCATCTTTAGCACTAAAATCTCTGACTTGCTTAACATAATTATTTTCTTCTTCATTACTAACTTCGTCTTCTGCAACATTTGCTACATATAGAACTGGTTTTGAAGTTAATAAATGTAATCCTTTTACAAACACTTCTTGTTCTTTACTGAATTCAAGTGCACGTGCAGGAATTTCTTTTTCTAAACCTTCTTTTAACACTTTCATTACTTCAAACTCTTTTAATGCTTCTTTATCTTTTTGTCTTGATAATTTTTCGGTTCTTTCATAGCGTTTTGTAACTGTTTCTAAATCTGCTAATATCAATTCTAAGTTAATTGTTTCTATGTCATCAATTGGATCTACTTTTCCAGATACGTGTGTCACGTTTTCATCTTCAAAACATCTTACAACATGACAAATAGCATCTACTTGACGAATATGTGATAAAAATTGGTTACCTAAACCTTCACCTTTACTTGCACCTTCAACAATTCCAGCAATGTCTGTAAATTCAAAAGATGTTGGAACTGTTTTTTTAGGTTCTACAAGCTTTGTTAATTCTACTAATCGTTCATCCGGAACTTCAACAATTCCTACGTTTGGATCAATTGTACAGAATGGGTAGTTTTCTGACTCTGCTCCTGCTTGTGTAATTGCATTAAATAATGTTGATTTACCTACGTTTGGAAGACCTACGATACCAGCTGTTAATGACATTTATTAATTCCACTCCTTAGGGATTTAATTCATTATGAGCTCGAACAAACTAACTATATTCTTTATATTAATAAAGCTCAAATGATTATTTTTATATTTTAAGATAATTTTCTTTACGATAATGCTTTATTCATGATAGTTATTAATGTTTTTAACTATCATTATTCTTCATACTTGATTATTATACGTTTTAATTTTCTTTCAAATTCTTTTCTTGGTAACATAACACTTCGATCACAACCCATACACTTAATTCTTATATCCATACCAACTCTAATAATTTTCCATTTATTTTCTCCACAAGGATGCCCTTTTTTCATTTCAACGACATCATTCAAGGCAAACTCTTTTTTTGACATAAGTTAATCTCCTTTTTCTTGTTTTTCTTCTTCTGAATACATAACTAATCTTGGTGCTGGAATAGCAATGCCTCTACTATATAACTCTGATTGAATGACTTCTCGTAAATATCGCTCTCCAGACCATTGTTCACCAGGTTCTGTTTCAGCAATAACTCTAATGATGTAGTGTGAGACATCTAGAGTTTGTACACCAATAACTTCTGGTTCAGTAAGAAACATATCAGATGTCTGAAACACCGTTCGATTTATGTCTTCAATAACTTTCTTTGCTTCATAGACGTCATTTTCATATGGAATATTAATATCAATAACAGGCACACCATTATGAATTGAATAATTAGTCACTTGTGTAATATTACCATTTGGAATAACATATCTTTCGCCAGTCCAATCTTTAATTTTCGTTGTTCTTAAACCAATTTCTTCAACGTCACCTTCTACTCCTGCTACATACACATAGTCTCCTACAGCAAACTGGTCTTCAAAGACAATGAAAAAGCCTGAAATAACATCTTTCACAAGGCTTTGTGCACCAAAACCAATTGCTAAACCTGCAATCCCTGCACCTGCAAGTAATGGGCCTATTTTTATACCTACTGTTTCTAATAGTGTTAGGATCACCAATGTGTAAATTGTATATACTAAAGCATTCTCAATTAGTTTTTTTAAGGTTTTTTCTCGTCTCTCTGTCATTCTCATAGCTTTCTTTTTATTCTGAGAAAAGACTCGTCTGATTATCTTCCTTGAAACTTTTATTATAATAGAAGCTGCAATTAAAATTATAGCTATTTTAAAAAAGAAACTAAATATGCTAAACCAAAACTCGCCACTTCCTAATATTCCAAGAACTTTATTGAATTCTTGTTCTACAAACTGCAAAATAACACTCCTTTAATAAACTACGCGTCATTACACCATTGGTATTATAACATTTTTAAGGTAATTATCGTAACATTACGTTTCTAAATGTTCCACGTGGAACATTTGGAAAAATAATAGGCTGACAAATGAGCTTTCGTCAGCCTTTAATTAGTTATTTTTTTAGATAGGTGAGTAATCTCTCTAAATCATCATCATTATAAAAATCAATTTCAATTTTGCCTTTATTCTTATTTTTTTGTATTTTTACAGCTGTTCCTAAGACGTTTCTTAGTTCCTCTTCTTGCTTAACAATAAAAATATCTCTTTTTGGCGTTACTTGCTTAGTTTTAACTTTATTTTCATTTAAACTCAGAATCATTTTTTCAATTTGTCTTACATTTAATTTTTCTTCTAATGTTTTTTCAACAACTCTTTTGATATGTGCTTTGTTTTTAAGTCCTAAAATCGCGCGACCATGTCCCATACTTAAATCACCGTTGTTAATATGCGTAATGACTTCTTCTGGTAAAGTTAACAATCTTACGGTGTTAGCTATATGTGATCTACTTTTACCAAGTTTTTCAGAAAGTTCTTCTTGTGTCAGTTTCAATTCCTCTAGTAAGTTTTTATATGCTAATGCTTCTTCAATAATTGATAAATTTTCTCTTTGTAAATTTTCTAATAACGCTATTTCCATCATCTTTTGATCCGTTAAATCTTGAATTATTGCTGGTACCTCTGTTAAATTAGCTTCTTTGGCTGCTCTAAATCTTCTTTCTCCAGCAACTATTTCATAACCCTTAATACTCTTCCTTAATATTAGTGGTTGAATAATACCATATTCTAAAATAGATATTTTAAGCTCTTCAATTGCATCTGCATCAAATGTTTTTCTTGGTTGATAGGGATTGGGCCTACATTCTTCGATTGGTATCTTATGAATTTTTGCTTCATTCATATCAACGTCTGGAAACAGTGCATTTATACCTTTACCTAACCCTCTCGCCATGTGCAATCACTTCCTTTGCTAATTCAAGATATACTTCTGCACCTTTTGATTTAGGGTCATATGAGGTAATTGGCTTACCATGACTAGGTGCTTCTCCCAAACGTACATTTCTTGGAACAATTGATTTATAGACTTTTTCTTGAAAATACTTTTTCACTTCTTCAGTCACTTGTAACCCTAAATTTGTTCTTGCATCTAACATCGTTAACAAAACACCCTCTATCATAAGCTCTGTATTTAAGTGTTTTTGTACTAAACGAATTGTATTTAATAATTGACTCAAACCTTCAAGTGCATAATATTCACATTGCACAGGAATTAATACACTATCAGCAGCTGTAAGTGCATTAATAGTTAATAAACCTAACGAAGGTGGGCAATCAATTAAAACAAAATCATAAGATTTTCTAACATCTGCTAAAGCCGCTTTTAACTTACCTTCACGCGACGTTGCTGAGACCAATTCTACTTCTGCACCAGCTAACTGAATAGTCGCTGGTATTACATACAAGTTAGCT